>JAJDBZ010000131.1 GCA_029261095.1 Candidatus Omnitrophota bacterium
GGCTTTGCCGCAACCGTAGAATCCAAGAACAAGCAGGACCAACAGGATTCCGGAGGGTTTATTAAAAAGTGACTGTAAGAGTTTCATATCAGATCTCCTAAAAAGGTGTGTCATTCTATCCCCATCTCCCAGGCTAGGAAACAGGGGTTAGGTTCGATGCGATATCGGTTGCATAGGCCTTGACCGCAGGGAATATTCCGGCGATCGCACCCACCAAGGTCATGCCTGCGGGCGCCCAGAGTAGGACTGGGTGTGGAGAAAAAATATCCAGCACGACTCCAGTCTGCGATCGGATCACCATAGTGGTAACCCCCAAGATAAGGCCGTATACGATGAATCCGAAAAGGCTTCCAATCAGCGAAATGATTGAAGATTCCAGGATGATTGCGGAAAAGAGTGTCCGGCGACGTGCTCCCAGCGACCGAAGGATGGCGAAATCGCGCCGTCGTTCGTTAATCGTGTTGTACAAACTGGCAAGGATCGAGGCCCCTGCCACTAGGACCACCAGATAGGATACGAGTGTCAACACACGAGTCACCCAACCGATCTTGTTGAACAGGTCGAGCATAACTCTCCCGATCGGCCAGGCAAGTGTCGCCACCTTTCCCTGTTTGTTGATCGTTTGATCCATCAGCATGCCATCTTGGGGGCCTTTGAATTTGAGCATGACTGCGCTGACTTCTTTGTGTTCATCGGGAATCGATTCTCCCGCTTCGGCGACATACTGTTCTCCTGTCCCGCGCAGAACATGTCCGGACATCCGGTAAATTCCCTCTATCGGAATCCAAATGACCCGATCCGAGGGTGTATTTGTCGGCTTCAATACTCCGACCACGACATACTCTTCCTTATGCTTCATGCCTGGGTCAAAAACTATTCCGTGGTAGGCATTGAACACATCCCCCAACTTGAGCCCGGTCTCTTGTGCGACAAAACTTCCGATGACCGCCTCGCGACGAAGCGGGTCGAATGGGCGGCCCCCTCTTTCAAATTCGAACTGTTTCCCCTTCTGGTATTCGAACTTTTCGAAGAGATCTTCGATGGTGCCGACAATTCGAAATCCCTGATAATTGTCGCCCAATGCATAAGGAATCGCGAGCGTGACTCTTGGGTTACTATCGATCGTCTTGTACATCTCATAGGGGATGTTTCCCGGAGAGGTCTCCAGGTGATACACAGTGTTTAACACCAGCTGAAGCTGACTCCCTCGTGCCCCCAGGACAGCATCGAACCCGATCTCACCACCAGTAAAAGCGGCCCGGGTCTGGTCGTTGATGCTAAACACCGACATCACCAATCCGCTGGCCAATGAAATAGAGAAGAGTGTGATCGCGGTTGAAAAGGCATGCTGGCGTAGACTTCTTCGCACCATTAAAAGAATGCCACTCAAGGTGGATGAACTGGTAAGCCCGCTCATGATCCCACCACCTTCTGCTCTGTAAGATTGATCTCGGCCAGCGATTGACGGTTTTCAAATTCCTGAAGGACCTCATGGTCATGGCTTACTAAAAGCAGCGCCGCATCCTGTTCTTTGCAGATTCCGCGAATCAATGCGAGAGCTTCATGAGAATGGTGAGGGTCGAGATTTCCTGTCGGTTCATCGGCCAGCACAACTCTTGGATGATTCGCCATCGCCCGTGCGACTGCTACTCTCTGCTGCTGGCCCACTGATAACTGTCGCGGATAGTAATGGATTCGATCTTCGAGCCCCACTCGATTGAGAAGTTCAACGGCGTAACTCTTATCGAGGCCTGTTCCGAACATCATCCCGAGTTCGACATTCTCGAGAGCAGTGTACCCCTGAAGCAGGTTGAATACCTGGTGGACATATCCAATTCTTTGGGCCCGAAAGAGGTCTCGTGAAGATTCGGATAACGATTGGATATCGGTGCCTTCGATCAGGATCTTACCCTGATCGCCTTTGAGAATCCCTGCGATCAGATTGAGAAAAGTGGTTTTGCCTGACCCACTTCGACCCTCAAGAGCCACTTGCGCCTTTGCATCCATCGAGAATCGAGCAATCTCTACGATCGTCTGTCGTTCCCCCGTGGGTGTCCGGTACGTTTTCTTGAGGTCGTGGATATCCAAAACAGCCATCGGTAGTGCGGAGACCTTTCGAATCTAGGGTTTTCCCCTTAACGTTGCCTCAGTGGCGTAACCGCCTCCGCTTTCGAGGGAAAAAGGAAGGCCACTGTGGAATTCGGTCAAATGAAAAGGAGATAACGGTGGGCGCTCACACACCGTAACCCAGGTAATTAAATGAAATCAACTGTTCAAGCGCTATCTTTTAACGATCTTGGCCCCACTGGGAAATATTGGCTAGAGGCCTTCGATTCGGATTCTCCGCTCCATTCCTTCCTTCCTTTGGGGCCTCTGGCAGAGGTTCCGGTACCGGAACAACGAATTCAGTATTGGCGAGATCGCACCTTGGACAGGCAAAAACTGGTTGAGGCCATCCGAGACTTTCGACATCCCTATTCCTCCAAACAGTCGGAAGCACTCGATTCTCTGGGTGATCCCGAAACTCTCTGCGTAATCACTGGACAGCAACCGGGGTTAGGCGGGGGGCCTCTCTATACCTTCAACAAGATCCTCTCAACCATTGTCTTTGCCCAAAGACTTGAACAAGAATGGGGTCGTCCGATTGTTCCCATCTTGTGGGATGGCGGCGAGGACCATGATTTCGAGGAGATCAACCACCTTGACTGGCTCTCTTTCCAAGGGGGTCCAGTTCGATTTGAGATCGAAAGAGATTTCGAGGGAGACCGGCCCGCCTACACACTTCCGTTCAAAGACCAGCATCTCCAGTCTCTAGTCGAGTTTATCCATTCGCTCCACCCCCCGACAGAGTTTCGGAAGGGTTTGGAAGATTTTTTGCAGGAGGTCCAGAACCATTCTGAAACTTGGAGCGACGCTTTCGACATCCTATGGTTAAAAGTTTTTTCGGATTACCCCCTTCTTGTATTTCGACCCTGGGAGAAAAAAGCGAGGGAACTTGCTTCCCATGTGTTTGTAAACGAAATCCAAAATCCAGAAAGTTTTCATCGGGAGATGGGAGAGACCTCCGAAGAATTGCGCGAAGCGGAATTC
>JAJDBZ010000132.1 GCA_029261095.1 Candidatus Omnitrophota bacterium
TTCGGACCCGATGAACTGCTTCAGCTTCAAGAGCAAGAAGGAGGCCCCACCAGTTCGGTTTACAGTGCACCAGAGGTTCTGAAAGGGGGACCTCATTCGTCTCGGAGCGATATTTACTCACTGGGTGTATTACTTTACCAAATGGTGCAGGGAGATATCGAACTCCCTTTCAAGGAGGATTGGGATCAATCCGATTCCGATCCTTCTCTAGCCAGTCTCATAAAAAAAGCCACTACCACCGATCCCAGAAATCGATTGGAGACCTCTTCAGAGTTGATCGATGTCCTGCGCGGTATCACCGCCAAAGAGACTCCAACTGAATCAGTAGACCCTGATAAACCGATTGACAAGAAGTTGGAAGAAAAACCTGAAGAGACCACTGTCACGGTGGATTCAGATACCTCGCAGGCAGAGTACATCATCGGCGACTACACAGTCCTTCGTAAGATAGGAGAAGGTGGATTCGGAGCAGTGTACCTCGCCAAGAATCCTCTCACCCCCGACCGTCATTTTGCCATCAAGGTCTTTACTCCGAGCGAGAAGGACAGCCTGACCAGCACGCTCTCCGACGAGCTCCAGCATGTCCTCGATCTGGTCCATGAATATATCGTGCAGGTCCGAGGATTCGGTGTCGCCAAGGGGAAGAAAATCGATGAGTCCTATCTGGTCATGGATTACATCGAAGGGCCCAACGGGAGCAGCTACAACCTCAAGAATTATATTGTTGAAAAGGGGGGGCGTCTCGAAGAGAAAGAGGTAAAACGGATATTCCTTCAAATCCTTTCGGCCCTCTGTTCAGTTCATAAGAAGAGGATTGCTCATCTCGACATCAAACCCCAGAACATCCTGATGGACACCGGGTACAACGCCTATGTCTCCGATTTCGGGATCAGCCAGGCAGTTCACACAGCCTCGATTCCCGGGACCACCATCGCGATGGTGAAAGGGGCGACTCCCGCCTATGCCGCGTTCGAACAGATCGCCTACGGACAGGGGAGCCGTCGTAGCGATATTTTTTCTTTGGGGGTGCTCCTCCTTGAATGCCTGACCGGAAGACGGCCTGAGACTATTCCCTCCTCGACCAACCCCAGAGTGGAATACGCGCCTCCTTCTTCATTCGGTTGCAACACCGGTTGGGATGAGATACTTGAGCAGTGTATTGTCTACGATCCTGACGAACGATTTGAGACCGCTTGCGAGATGCTCGAGGTGGTCCAGAGACTGGATCTCACTCACTCGAAACCGCTTCCGGCTGCCAAGCCTGGAAAAGACCCCGGGAAAGACGACGACAAAAGTTTGGCGGCGGGGACAATCCTCAGTCCGGTCACTCGGACACTCGCGAGAACCACCTCGACGCCGATCGGAAAAGGGGTTGCGGGGGTCGCTGTACTTTGCGGACTGGCATTCGCGATGTCTTTTTACAATCCTTTTTCGCCTAGAGAGCCAGGCAACCCAGGTGTCGTTCCGACAATTCCGCCGACCGCCACCGCGACCCCTGTCCCTATTGAAGAACCCACTCAATCGGCTCCGATCATTGTCCCGGCCACCGCCACGGAAACACCGACTTCGACTTTGACTCCGATTCCTCCAACCCATACGGAAACTCACACCCCCCTGCCCACGGATACCCCAACACACACCGCTACGAATACGCCCATGCCCACCGAGACACCAACTGACACCGCAACGAATACGCCCATGCCGCCGACTGACACCCCGACAGCGACGGCCACTCATACCCCGATGCCAACCGACACGCCGACCGATACAGCCACCCATACCCCTATGCCCACCGACACACCGACTGACACAGCCACCATTACTCCGATGCCCACCGATACGCCGACAAATACCGCCACAAATACTCCCATGCCGACCGACACGCCGACAAACACCGCTACACACACACCGATGCCCACGAGTACGCCGACCCGAGTCATCAAGGAACCGAGATTCGATCAAGCACAAGTCGACGATCTATTTGTTGAGGTCAAACGTGCGATCCAGAACAAAGACAAAGAACTGTTCGATCGATTCGTAACTGCGCCCTTCGGGCAACAGACCTTTTGGGGTCTGGCGATGCGCAATAATCTGGTCTCGTTCGATACATTTTTCGATGCCAAACATACCCAAGGAAAACGGATCGAGGTCACCATCGAGGGGACCATCGACCGATCGAAGAAGAAGCTGAACTACTGGCTAGCAGTGAACTGGATTCAAGGTCAGTGGGTCATCACTCAATGGTCGGACAATAGTGAACCACTGTTCGATGAGGCCGAGATGGATCGCCTCCTCCTAAAAATACTCCAAGCCTTCCAAAGGCAGGACAAAAGACTTTTTGACGAATATAACAAGAGCAAGATGGGCGAGACCTGGTGGAATATGTTGAAGAGGGACAATCGAGTTCCAAAATCCTTCAATGGAGAATACGTTTCCGTTACCCAATTCAAAATGGACATGACGATTCAGGATGACGAAGGTGACAAGAAACGGAATTTCGATCTTACAATCGACCACCAAGGGGGTCATTGGGTGATCGTAGATTGGGTTTATAGGCGTTAGTTTTGGTAAACCTCCTTCATTGTTTTGTTGATGGCTAAGCCAAACTCGGCCATAATATTCAGGAAAGGGCTCAAGGGATACATTCATGGGAGTTTCCAGCGTCCTCGTTTCGGTCTTGCTCACCTCCTCGGTCTGTTTCGGGTTTCTCCCGTTCAAGATCGACTGCGAATGCCGTACCACACGGGGTGACCAGGCAGAGACGGAAATCCAATCCCCCTTCAGCGAGGTCGAAAAGGCGATCACCCGGGACGAGCGGACCGCCAAATTAGTCGACACCGTTCTTGCCTCGCTCGAGGATGAAGACCACGCCACCTTCCAAAACCATGTCACCTCCGAATTTGCGCGCGAAACAGTATGGAAAGTCCTCGCCCGCCCGAACCGAACGATCCGAGGCTCGCAAATCGTGGCTCTCGACGACTCCGCCCTCTACCTCATCCTGGACATCGAGGACGACGAGGGGGTCAAGGAACGGATTTTTGAACTGAAAACGGCCATGGTGGGGGAGGATTTGGTCGTGTCAGATTGGGTTTATGTGCGGAGATAAATCAGGATTCTTTTCTTCTCAAAATCATCCCCCTCGCCTTGACCCCTGCCTTCCCCCCGTTTAGCATTTCCCGACTGATTTGCGTTTTCTGTGTTCGTATCGGTAAATAATTTTTTGATTTTACCGATAATTTTGTTATTAAGCCCTATTTCGAGGTGGAAAAATGGACCGCACCATCAAATGCCGGGAAGCCGCAATTCTGTCCCGGTTCATTCTCGTTTTGCCGCTGATTTTCCTAGGATTACCCCAAACTTCACAAGCCCAGCTTAGTTTTCCTGTGGAGGTCCACTCACCTCTAGGATTCTTTGACCCCTTGCACAATATCTCGGGAACCATCCCGAATATCGCCCTTCAAGGGCAAGTGGCTGCGGGTGTGGGTTCCTCGGTCGCAACGGTCGGCTCCGATGCCGCATTTTCTAGCGTCAATCGCCGTAGCCTGGATGAATTCGATCTAGTCGACATTGAAGACAACATGGGCGCCCTCTATTCCGAACCCGCCTGGACTCTGGGGAAAGGGAAACACTCAGTTGGAATTGGATACTCCTACTACCATTACACCGAGTTCAACGGTCATTCTCTTGATTCCCTTTTCGATAGTGTTTCGACCTCCCCGATCCCAGGAGGAGGGAGTGTTTCCGAGGACGGCGATTTTTCCCTCGATGCTCATGTGTGGACCCTCAGTTACGGCAAGGGGATTACTGAGGATTTGGATGTCTACTTTGTCCTTCCTTACATCCTTTTGGATGGTAATGGTGGGATTACTGAAACCATTGTCGATGGCGGTCCTTTCGGAGACCTACAGGATGGAGTCAACAGTCAATCCTATAACGCCAATGATGCTGGAATCGGTGACATCATGCTCCGTGTCAAATACGCGCTCTGCAAGGATGAAGAAAGCGTTCTATCGATTGGTGGCGATCTCTTAGTCCCGACCGGCGATGAAGACAAGTACCTTGGGGGGGGTGGTTTCGGTTATCGGGTTCGAACCATCTATTCGAAGAAGGTTGGTAATTTCTATCCGACCCTGGAGCTCGGATACTTCTGGACTCCCTTGGATGGAACCATTCAGCTCGGCGCGGCTAGCGCCCAAGGATTTCCGGTCTCGTCTATTGACGAGCACGACTACGACGCTTTCGAATACCGTTTAGGCCTTCCCTACATGTGCAATGAAAAAGCGACTCTGTCGGTCGAATGGATCGGGTCGATCTCCGATGCTTTTACTCAGAACGATCTCGGTTTCTCCGGGCGTTTCGATATGGCCAAGATCAAAGAGGGGTTGGTGCTCGATGCCGGATTCCGGGTGCCGATTGACGACGATGGATTGCGGACGGATATCACTCCGTTCATCGCGAGGGAATACCGGTTTTCATCGTGTCCGATCGGGGCTGGTTCGGAGGTGTACTCCGAACCTTGGATTCGTTGGGGAGTTACACTCCCCCTGGTATTTGACGGGGAGTGCAACTCCCCAACAAATCTTTCGCACGGACTACAAGTCCGCGCGAGTGATGGGAATGAACGGGATGGTTTCTCTCGAAGGGCGAGGGGAAACTTTAAACAGTCTGGGGATAGTTGCTCATTGATGAAGAGGTGTTGGGCGGGATTTTTATTCGTTTGTTTGCTCAGTCTTCTGTGCGTAACCGGGGCCAACTCGCAAGCCCTGACCGCCGCAGAGGTAGATGCCGTTTTGCTCGAAACGGCGGGCATTTTTGACACCCCCTACACCATCGCGGTCACCAACCGAGAGGGCGTTGTCCTCGGGGTCTATGAAAAAACCGGCGCGCCTCCGACCACGACCTCCCTGATCAATTTCAAATTTCGCCTCGATGGCGGCGGTAATGAGATTGCCTCCCCGCCGGAACCGACTCCGGATGTGGCGATCGCCTTGGCGCGCACCGCCTCCTTCTTCAGTAACAATCAGGCGCCCCTCTCCTCGCGCACCGTGCGTTTCATCTCCGGTATCCATTTTCCGCCGGGGATCAAGAACACTCCCAACGCTGCGCTGTATGGAATCGAAAACACGAACCGGGGTTGCTTCCTCTCCAGCGATTACCTGCCAGGTAAAGAGGTCCCTCAACCTCGGAGACTGAGCGGCGACCCGGGAATTGGAGTCGTTACAGGAAAACGAGATGTAGCCAACTCAGTCACCTACCCGAACGTGGTCAACTCGGGCGGTGTCCCCATCTATCGCGGGTCCACCTTGATTGGTGGAGTCGGAGTCGCGGGTCTCGACACTTTGGGAGATGAGACGCTCACCATG
>JAJDBZ010000133.1 GCA_029261095.1 Candidatus Omnitrophota bacterium
AAACGAACCTCGAGGACCGACTCACCTGTTACCGAAAATGGTTGGAAGAGAATCCCTTCGCCCGTTACCTTTCGAATGAAGAGCTAAAAGCGCGAACTCGCTCGGTCGGTTTCGAAAAGTTCTTCTCGGAGTTGGGAACGAGTCTGATCGAAATGTTATCCGAGGTCGGGGAGTTCGGAGCGGTGTATCGAATCGATATGCGATTGAGACCCGAAGGGGCCTCCGGACCGCTGACACGGGAATACCAAGGAACCTTGGATTATTACCAGAATTGGGGAGCGAACTGGGAGAGACAGGCGCTCCTTCGTGCTCGTCCGACTGGGGGATGCGAGGTGCTGGGAAACAGGTTAATGGAAGGCATCCGTCCATTTATCTACCGAAAGTATGTTGATGAAATCGAGGTGCAATCGACCCTGGCCGAGATGCGAAACCTGAGAATGAGATCCATCTCCCAATCTGGAACGGACATATCCGAGATCGCCCGAAACGTTAAGAATGGGCCGGGTGGGATTCGGGATGTGGAATTCATGGTTCAAGCGGTTCAGATCCTTTATGGCGGTCAGTACCCGGAGTTTCGCGAGGGGACCCTGTTTGAGATTCTGCGGAGAGTTCACCAGAGCGGGTTGTTGGGTGAGGAGGATTTTCAGGTTCTATCCGATGGATACAACCTGTTGAGACGTGTGGAACATCGGATCCAGATGGACGATCTTCAGAGATATCATCTTCCCAACCCGGGACCTGCGCTCGATGGCCTCTCAAAATCATTGGGATTCAACAGCGGGGAAGAACTGGAACACACCCTGTTCGAAATGATGCGTCTCATTCATGGGTTGTTTCAAAATGTTTTCAGCGCGGGTAACGAGGACGATGAGACCGGAAAGTTGCTCGATTTGACGGAAGTCACACCGTACTGGAATTCTCGCCTATCGGATATCGGACTGAAAGAACCCAAATCCTTTCACAAATCGTTAACGAAACTTTCCGAAGACTCTGACGCGCCCCACCTGAATAGCAAACTGAAGAGGCTATTGAAAGAATTGCTACCCCGGCTACTCAGAGTCTTGAAGGAGACACCCAATCCCGAGGAAGCCTGGTCCACCTTTGAACGGATCAGTTCTTCAACGCCCGCGCGATCCACTTTCTTTGCGCTGCTCTCGGATAACTCGCGAATCCTGGAGTCACTCCTAATATTGGGAGCGAGCAGTCCCTACCTGGGAAATCGGTTGGTCACATACCCTCAACTGCTTAATGATGTCCGGAAATTGGCAGAAGGAGGATCGGTTACCCGATTCGAGAACCTGGAGGAAGTTTACGAGGACCTGGAAGACCGTTCGATTGAAGGGGCGCTCCCAAGATTAAGAAGATTTCGAACACGCATGGAGATTGAACTCGCCGGACGGTTTTCAATGGGAAATCAGACAATCGATCGATCGGTAAAGCGTAACTCGGAGTTGGCTGAGTTCTGTTTGAAGTCTGTTGCCCGCGAAGTTTTCGAACCCGACGATGATATTCTGATCCTGGCGCTTGGAAAATTCGGGGGACAGGAACTGGGATTCAAATCCGACCTGGATTGTTTTCTCGTCAAACCCACAGACACAACAAAACCTGAGGAGTACTTTCACCGGAAAGCCAGCGAGTTGGTTCGTGAAATGAATGTATCGACCGAGGAAGGATACCTGTACGAACTCGACCTGCGTCTGAGGCCCTATGGAAAAGACGGTCCCCTCGTTCCTAGTATGGACAAGGTCGTCGAGTATTACAAAGCAGTGGGACAGACTTGGGAGAGACTGGCGCTCACCCGATGTCGGATTCTATCGGGGTCGGAGCGCCTCGCCGAATCCTTCCGTGAATCGGTTATGGAGTGGTTTCGTCAAGGACCTATCACCAACCAGATTATTGAAGAGATCAGGTCGATGCGGATGCGAATCGAGAAGGAGAAGCCGAAACAGTTATTGAAAGCTGGGGCGGGAGGGCTTTTGGATGTTGAATTCATCGCTCAAACTGGGTCCCTCAAGTGGGGCATGGAGTATGGATTCGATTCGTCCAACACCATTCTGGCCCTCAAGCGAATGGGAGAGCATGGCCTCTTGCCTGAAGAACAGGTCGATACGCTTTGTGGGGGTTATGGATTTCTCCGAGATATCGAGAACCGCCTTGTCCTTCTCGGGAAAGTGGGGGCGAATGGTCCTCCCTGCGATCCAGGTAGCAAGGAGTGGCTTGTCGGCTGCATGAACCGTCATGTTACTTTTACAGGGGGAGGGGAACGTTGGACAACCGACTCGCTCGATATTCGAATGGAAACAGTTCGAAGAATTAACCGAGAGATCTTTACCAAATTATTCGATTCGGTGTTCAGTGGATAACACCAAGATGCAGCCTGAGGCTTGTGGGCAAAAATGAAAGGAAATGGAAAAGAAAGGATGCCGAGAATGACCCGAATCATCTTGATGGTTCTCTTTACGTGTAGCGCGCTGCCGGGAGCCTCCTCCACCGCCCCTGAGGTATTGCCGGGTACCCAAAGATTAGCCAAAGAAGGAGACCTCGCGGCACAAATGGTGGAGGGCATCCGTCGGTTTCTGCTCGACAAGAATCAGAAAGCAGTGGGAAATAGGGTGCAATACTGGGAACGCAATCACCTGTCGTATAACCTTTACAATGAATCGATCCAGCCGAATCGAGATGCCTTGGCGACTATCCTTGGGGTAGTCGACGAGCCTTCGGGCACGGGAATGGAAATCCATTCGCTGCTTGGATATGGAGACACACGGGGAAAGAACAACCTTTGTGAAATCAAGAGTGTCAGGTGGCAGGCCATAGAAGGAGTCTATGGCGAAGGACTTTTGGTCATCCCCTCGGGGGAGATCATCGGAAACATCGTTTTGCTGCCCGATTGCGACCAGAATCCCGAACTGCTGGTCGGTTTGGAAGGCGACCTTCCGCTCGAAAATCGAATCGCGCTCTACCTCGGTTCTCTTGGATGCCAGGTCTTGATTCCGACCCTGATCGACCGTGGGAACGAATACTCCGGTAACCCCGATGTCAGAATGACTCAGATCCCTCACCGTGAGATGGTTTACCGAGGCGCTTATGAAATGGGTCGGCATATCATCGGGTATGAAATCCAAAAAATCGCGGCGGCTGTCGATTG
>JAJDBZ010000134.1 GCA_029261095.1 Candidatus Omnitrophota bacterium
ATCCGTGAAGTATTTTTTTATTATCTACCGCGAATCCTCCAGATTTCGGGACGAATTGTTGGGGGAAAATTGGTTACAGTAGCGAGTTGGGTTCGTTCCACACTTATGACCGAAGTCGGTTTCAGACTCTTTTCAGGACTCGGTAAATTGATTTGAATCATTTTGTAGATCGTCTTCCGCCCTCTCACTTACCCTTACGCTCCGAATCTATCCGCACGATTCAGGTTAACATCGGTTTGACCTGTAACCTCGAGTGCAGCCATTGTCATGTGGCCTCCTCGCCCCGTCGCATGGAGCAGATGGACTGGGGAATTATGGAAGAAATCCTGCGCGTCGCACAAGCCGTCGATGTTGAAACCGTCGACATCACTGGTGGCGCTCCCGAGATGAATCCGAACTTCCGCGAGTTTATCAGCGCCTTGAGAGTTCAAGGGCGCCATGTCATGGTTCGGACCAATTTGACTATTCTGTTGGAAGAAGGCTACCGAGATCTACCCCATTTCTTCCGCGAAAAAGGAGTCCAGTTGGTGGCGTCGCTCCCCTGCTATCTTGCGGAGAATGTAGATAACCAACGTGGTGATGGGGTCTATCAAGACAGTATCGAAGTACTTCAACATCTCAATTCCATTGGCTATGGAATTGAACCCGAGCTCAGGCTGGACTTGGTCTACAACCCAACTGGTTTCTCACTTCCGCCTATGCAATCCGATCTCGAAAGCGATTATAGGCAAGAACTCAGAACACGTTTTGGAATCGAGTTCACACGCTTGATCGCAATCACCAACAGCCCCATCGGCCAGTTTCTGGGCGATCTCAAAAAAAGTGGCAGACTCGATGAGTACCACCATTTGTTGTCCGAAAACTTTAATCCAGACACGGTAGACAATTTGATGTGCCGTCACCAAATCAGTGTGAACTGGAATGGTTTTCTGTTCGATTGCGATTTCAATCTCGCCCTTCGCAAACCCATCCTCGAAAAGAACTGCACTCACATTTCCGATTTCGATGATGACCTTTTGAACCATCGTGAGATCTACACCGACAACCATTGTTTGGCATGTACCGCCGGGGCGGGGTCCTCCTGCGGCGGAGTTTTGGTATCCAAATCTGATTCAATTGAAGTTGAAAGGAATGTTCCATGACCGATCCAGTCCGCGACCGTGAAACCGTAAAGGAGTATTACGGAAGAATCTTGGGCGGTACAAAAGACCTCAAAACCGAGGCGTGTTGCACCGCCAAAAACCTCTCTCCTCATCTGAGCGAGCTCGCCGAAAATGTCCACGAGGAAATTCATCGGCGATTCTACGGATGCGACTCCCCAATCCCGGACGCGGTTGAAGGAAAGACACTTCTCGATCTTGGTTGTGGAACCGGTCGGGACGTGTATCTCTGTTCTCAATTGGTCGGTCCCCAGGGGAAGGTGATGGGTGTCGACATGACAGAAGAGCAACTTGAGATCGCCTCGACCTACCGAGATCATCATATGGAACGATTCGGTTTTGCCTCCCCAAATGTCGAATTTCACCTCGGGTACCTGGAGGACCTCGGAACTTTGGGAATCGAAGATGAATCGGTTGATGTAGCGATTTCGAACTGTGTGATCAATCTCTCTCCACATAAAGACCATGTCTTTTCCGAGGTTTTCAGGGTCCTCAAAGAGGGAGGTGAGATCTTTTTCTCGGATGTGTTTGCAGACCGCCGGCTTCCCGAATCTTGGAGGGAAGACCCCATTCTTCTGGGAGAATGTCTTGCGGGTGCAATGTACATCGAGGATTTTCGTCGGCTTCTTTACACCCTTGGAGTCCCAGATTTTCGGATTGTCAAACAACGACCGATCGCGATATCCGATCCCGAGGTCGAGGCGAAAGTTGGCAACGCAAGTTTTTATTCGATGACCGTTCGGGCATTCAAGATTGGCTCGCTCGAGGACCGTTGCGAAGATCATGGTCAAGTCGCCACCTATAGGGGGACGGTTCCCGGACATCCCCATTACTACGATCTGGACGATCACCACCGCTTTATCACCCAAAAGCCGATGTTGGTTTGTGGGAACACGGCCGACATGGTTTCGCAATCGCGATTAGGGGAGCACTTCGAAGTGGTGGGAGACAAGAGCAAACATTTCGGCTTGTTCGATTGCAGTCCCGGCCCCTCGCCGGAAGGGACCGGTGAAGAGGCCAGTCTGGGCGGGTGTTGTTAGGCCCTTTCTTCCGCGATGGAGGCCCTCGTTCCAGGCATGGTAACTCTTGACTGCATAGCACACGTCGATCAAAGTTTTCTCAACTCCGATTCGATGTGAGGTTTCGAGCATTCCATCTTACCGTGAAACTGGTCTTTTTATTGGGACTCTAAGGCACCTTCCCCCCGGCCAGATCACTCATCTGTTGCGCCATCGGGTTCGTCAGTATGTCCGGAAGCGATTTCCCCACAGGATCTTTCGCAAGATCGAAGGACTGACTCGAAACGAATGGGCGAATACCAAAGTACGCCCCCTTTCGGAACCCCTCTCCCGAGGTTTTTTCGAATGGTCCGAAAGTACACCCTTACTCTTACAAGACATTCGCCAGGGAAGGTTGAGCATCCTCAATACCGAGATACCCTTCAGCGTCGAATTATTCTGGGATGATATAGAGAAAGCTTCACCCTCCCCTCTCATTCTGGAGACTGTCCACTACCACCATTTTCTGTTGAATTGGTTGGAGTCCCAGGGGGCTACCGACGATGATTTCGATAGAGTTCACTCGATACTATCCGATTGGATTCGCCGCTACCCACCAGGGAAGGGAAGTGCCTGGGACCCATTCACTGTTGCCTATCGGATTCAGATCTGGATTCGAATAGCTCGACTCCCACAACCTACCGTGCCCTTTCCCGATTTAGCCAGATCACTCTTCCAGCATGGGCTCTATCTCGAACGCACACTTGAATTCCATCTGGGAGGCAACCATCTTTGGAAAGATCTCTCCGCACTTCTGATGTTGTCCGAATTCTTCGAGGGATCGACCGCCGATCGGTGGTTCCACACCGCAAGTGGACTTTTGGAGAAGGAGATCCAGAAACAAATACTTCCTGATGGCGGTCACTATGAATGTTCTCCTATGTACCATCTCCTGGTAATGGGCGACATCTTGGATGTGCGCGATCTCCTTCAACACCACCGACCTGAGTGGGTGGAAGACCAGATACAACCGACAATCGATTCCATGGGCCAGTACATTGTGAAGGCTCTGCACCCTGATGGCGAAATACCGTTCTTCAATGATACTGTTTTTGGCCAAGCCCCCGCCGCAAACCTCGCGCTGAGCCGAATGGGGAACACCTCCATCTCGACGACGCCCGTCAATATCTTTCGATCCACCGGCGTCACACGAATTGTTTCTGGTGAACTGACATTACTCTTCGATGGAGGACCGTTGGGGCCGGACGCGCTCATGGGCCATGTCCATAATGATTCTCTTTCGATCGAGCTATCCATGGGAGCGCACCGGTTCATCGTGAATCGGGGGGTCTTCGAATACACGCCGGGATCAAAAAGAATAGATTCTCGTTCCATCCATTCCCACAACACTCCCTGCCTGGATAACTTCGAACAAAGCGAGATCTGGTCAAGTTTCAGGGTCGCAGAGCGCTGGCATCGAGACCGATTTGATTGGAATCCCCAAGAGAATCCGAACTCGGTCAGCGCCAGCTGGATTCGACCCGGCATGCCTCGAATTTCCCGCGAGGTTAGAATCGAAGAATTCGACCGTATTAAAATCATGGATCGATTCGAGGGGGAAGGGCGACACTCCCTCTCTTCTCCATTTCACTTCGCGCCGAATATTCATTTGAAGAGTGTCCACCATGAAGAGATCGATGGCAGATTGAAATGGACCTGGATGGCCGAAAGTGAATCGACCCGGATGGAGATGTTATTCGACCTTCCTCTTTCCCTGCGCGTCGAGGTTGAAGAGACAGTCTGGTGGCCGAGGTTTTATGTGGAGGAACCCATTGAACGACTCCTCATTCGGGGAGAGATAGAGTGTTCGGACCAAGTGGTTCTTCTATTGAGGGGGATACCAATTGAAAAAGCTGGCAGTGGACCTGAATCTCCCCCGATAACGCCTGATTGACATTCTTCACTGTCGGTGGTCTCTTTGAGGTTGGCACTTTCTTGTGACTACTCATCCATCGAAAGATTGTGAGGTCGATATCATGTGCGTCTCGCGTTCCCTCCGCGTGTTGATCCTACTTGCACTCCTTGTCCCATCTTTTATCCAAGCAGCCCCTTTTCAGATTCTCGATCTATCCGAGGCAGTGATCGTTTCGCCCTATGTGGGTCAAAATAACCCTCAATCTGAAGCTGTCAAAATGTTGAAGGGCGAGATTTACAAAAGAACTCAGATTGTCATTGACGCTCTTGCTCAAAGAGAACTCTCACCCGCCCCGATAATTGTGGTGACCCAATCGGACGATCCCGGTCTCGGAAAGGCTCAATATCCTCGGGGTGATTCCGCAGCAGAGTTTGAGAAGAAGGACGAGGGCTTTCGCATCATCGTTCAAAACAACGCGCTTCCCGCACCAGTGGTTTGGGTTGTCGGAAACGATGCCCGAGGCGTCCTTTTCGGAGTCGGAAGACTGCTCAGAGAAATGGTCCTCTTACCCGGGGAGATTTCGGTGCACGCGGATTTGAAGGTCGAATCGGCCGCGCGTTTTCCTTTGCGAGGGCACCAACTTGGATATCGTGGGAAATCCAACACCTACGATGCATGGTCCCCCGCGAGATATGAACAATACATCCGCGATTTGATTGTTTTTGGGACGAACGCTATCGAGAACATCCCATTCCAGGACCCCAACGACGCTCCCCAGATGCCCGTGGGAAGGGAAGAGATGAACTTGGAGCTGTCCCGGATTTGCGAGCGTTATGGAATCGAGTATTGGGAATGGATGCCAGTCATGGAACACCGGGACGAAGAAGAGGGGGCGGTCGCTTTGGAGACCGAGGAGCAACGGGAGCGCATCCTCGAGCAATGGGAAGCCATGTTTTCACAATGTGCAAGATTGGACGGCATTTTTGTTCCCTCCAGCGACCCCGGCATGAACAAAGCCTCGCTCATGATGCCTTTCCTCCAGAAAGCCGCCACCATTCTCCGGAAGTATCATCCGAATGCAAAGATGTGGATGTCCCACCAGAAATTCGAAGGGCAGGATCTCGACGATATGTTTTCCTACATCGCCGACAATCAGCCCGATTGGTTCGGTGGACTGGTTTATGGCCCCTGGACCAAGATCAGCCTCGCGGAATCGAGACAGCGACTTCACCCCAATTACGGAATTCGTTCTTACCCTGATATCACTCATACTGTCCGGTGTCAGTTTCCAGTCCACAATTGGGACCCGGCCTTTATGCACACCCAGGGCCGTGAGCCGATCTATCCGAGTCCTGTGGCAATGCGCGAAAATCATAATTTGTTTGTTGAACATACTATCGGCTCGATCACTTACTCGGATGGGGTCAATGACGATCTCAACAAGATTCTTTGGTCAGCCCACGCGTGGGATCCAGACGCTGACCTTACCGGCATTCTGACTCATTATGGAAACTACTTCATGAAATCCGGATTGGGTCCACAAGTAGCGGAGGGGCTTTACGGCCTCGAACGAAATTGGAATGGGCCGCTTGAGACAAATCCTGGTGTGTTGGGGACCCTGCGGATTTGGCAAGAGATGGAGGAATCCGAACCCGAATTGGTTGAGAAAAACTGGCGGTTCGAACAAGGTCTTTTTCGTTCATACTACGATTTCTATGTTCGGCAGCGTTTGCTCCACGAATCTCAAATCGAAAAGGGAATCAACGAACGCATCCTTTCCATGCGTCCCGAGAGTCATGACCTCGCGGGTGGGTCGGTATCGGCGATCTTCGATTGCCGGACGCTGCTCAGGATGGCGGATCTCGAATTGATTGAGGAAGAGGTTCGCCGAAAGATTTTTTATCTGGGCGACCGCCTGTATGAAAACATTGGAGCCCAACTGAGCGTAATGCGTCATGGGGCTGGGGATTACGATCGTGGGACGATGCTGGATACTGTCGACCAACCCGTTAACAACCGTTATTGGATAGAAGACCAATTCGCCAGAATCGGCCAACTCGAAATCGAAGAAGAACGGATGGCGGCACTCGCAGAAATTCCCCGTTATGAAGAACCTATTCCGGGAACTCTTTACGATGATCTCGGTCACACTGGCCGCCAGGCGCACCTCGTTCGGGCTGTGGGTCTTTCGATGGAGCCCGCGGACCGCTGGACCCAGAAGGATGAGATCCAATCCTGGATGCCCTATCTCGACCGCCGCCGTCTTTCTCAGCAGGATGGGATTGGTTGTTTCCCTAGGTGGTCGCGCGCTTGGAGCTTAAAACTCTTCTATCCCACCCTTCAACACGATAAACCGTACACATTCCGAGCGGCAATTCAAAAAGGGGAAGGATCAGAGTACGCCCTATACGCCGACGACAATGAACTGAAATCGATGGGCCCACCCCACACCGAAGAAGAATTAGAAGAGTACGAAATCCCCGCCGATTGGGTAAGGGATGGAGAACTGCACGTTGAGTGGAAAGTGAACCAGGGCCGCGGTATTCATGTGACCGAAACCTGGCTGATTCCGAACGATTGAGACTTTTGGAGGACGCAGCAATGGCAGACAACAAAACCCGACGAGATTTTATCAAGACTGGAGCAGTCACGGCGGCTGGGATGATAACGGCATCGTCGGCATCGAAGGTCTGGGGAGCCAACGAGCGCATCCGCCTCGGGTTTGTCGGTGTCGCAAACCGCGGAGGGCAACTTTTTCGCGCGGCTCTCAAATCCGAGGACATTGAAGTGGTCGCCCTGTGTGATGTGGACGATCTCCCCATTCCGAAACGAAAAAAAGACCTGGAGGACAAAGGCCTGTCTTCCGATGTGGAAGTCTATAAAGACTACCGGAAGATCCTCGACCGGAATGACATCGATGCCGTCGTCTTCGCGACTCCGGACCATTGGCATGCTCTCCAAACAATCCACACCTGTCAATCGGGGAAGGATGTCTACATCGAGAAGCCACTTTCGATGACCATCCGCGAGGGGCGTCGCATGATTGAAGTGGCTGAAGAAACCAATCGGGTTGTCCAGGTTGGGACCCATCGGCGTTCTTCCACGCTTTACCCGCGGATCAGGGAACTGGTTCAGGGCGGAACCATCGGCAAAGTCGTCTACGCCCGTTGTTACCGTCTCAGCAATATGACGCCGAACGGGATTGGCAACGCTCCCGATAGCGATCCCCCTCCCACTCTCGACTGGGACATGTGGTTGGGGCCGCGTGAGTATCGCGCTCACAATGAGACGATCCACCCGTACAAATTTCGCTGGTGGAAAGACTATTCCTCTCAGATCGGGAACTGGGGTGTTCACTATTTCGACTTGATCCGGTGGATGACTGGTGAAGTTTATCCCAGTTCGATCTCAGCGCATGGGGGCCGGTTCGCGGTTTCTGACAACCGCACAATCCCTGACACACTAGAAGCGACCTTTCAGTTCGATAGCGGAATGATTATCACCTTTGGCCAATACGAGGCCGCCGGGAACGCAGCCATGCGTGAGGGCGAGATTGAACTGAGAGGGACAGAGGGAACACTCTATGCTAACTCTCGGAGTTTTCGCGTCTATCCAGAAAAAGGTGGACAATTTCAGGATTCTTCCCCGAAAATGGAGGCAATCGAGGAGAAAATAGAAAGAGAAGACATGGACTATCTTCATGTTCGAAATTTCTTGGATTGTGTGAAATCGAGAGAGACTCCTAACGCACCTCTCGTGGAGGGACATCGATCCACCTCTCTTTCTCTCCTTGCTAACATCGCACTTGAGACTCGCTCCCGGATTGAATGGGATGGAGAGAAGGAAGAAATCCTGAGCCCCAGCTCAGCCAACGAGAAACTTCATTATCGTTATCGGGAACCCTGGAAATTGGTCTGATTTGAGATGAACGTCATGAAAGATTCCAAGGCGCCGCAGTGATCGTTCGGAGGAGTCCTGACCTTCCATCAAAGGGGTTGTGTTGTTTATCAGGTTCCCTCCGCGCGGTTGTGATCGGGGTCTTCTTAGCCGGCGTTATTCCCTCAAATCCAGCGGTGGCTGAAAAAGAGAAGATCCGGGTCTGGTTTACTTGGCTAATCGAAGAGATGCCGGGGCGACTAGCCGCCATGGCGAAATTCGAAGAAGACAACCCCGACCTCGAAATCGAGTTGACCCGCATAGCCGGGGATGCTCACTACAACCCCCAAAACCAAAAACTGATGTGTGCGATCGCGGGAGGGGACCCTCCCGAGGTAGTCCTCCAAGACCGCTTCACTATCGGAAGCTGGGCCGCGAGGGGGGCTTTTCGGAGTCTCGATGACCTTATCGAAGCCGATTGGACAGCCGGTCATCCACAAGCAGTCACCTCTTCGCACTACTACGAAGCCTGTTGGAAAGAAGCTGTCTACGAGGGGCAGGTCTATGCCGTTCCCACTTCCACCGATTCTCGTGTGATGTACTACCGCAAGGACCTCCTTGAATCGGCGGCGGAAAATCCCGAGTGGAGTCTCTACGATCAAGAGGGCAACCCCCGCCCACCATTCACCTGGAAAGAAATGCAATCCCACAATCGGTTATTCGTTCGACGCGACGAGCGTGGGAACCTGGATTCGGTGGGATATATCCCCGACCAGGGAAACTGCTATTTGTACATGTATGGCTTTCAGAACGGTGGAAAATTCATGGACATGGAGGCACACCGATGCACCCTAAACGATCCGAAGATTGTTCAGGCGTTGGAATACATGTGTGGAATCTACGCCGATTATTCTCCAGGGGATACAAGAGATCGGATCGAGGGTCGTAAACAGTCCGCTCGGTTTTCTCAGGCTTTCCAGGGTGGGGTCAACCAGCCTTTCCTCGATGGGCAACTTGCATTCTGGGTCGATACCGAAGGATTTATGTCGGTTATTTCACGCTACCGCCCCAATCTCCAGTTCGGAGTCATTCCAGTACCGCACCCCGAGGGAAGTGACCCCATCACATGGTCCGGGGGGTGGTCGCTCGTCATTCCCAATGGTGTTCCCGCCAAGAAGGCCCAACAGGCATGGAGATTCATTCGGTGGATGGTCTCTCCTGAAGCCAATCTTCTGATGACCCAGTACCAACGGGAT
>JAJDBZ010000135.1 GCA_029261095.1 Candidatus Omnitrophota bacterium
ACCGGATGAATAGAACCCACACCGGATTCTCTCCGGCCACACCTATGGGACCCAGACCTGCTTTCCTTTCTCCGGTTCAGTGATTATCGGTTCAGACTAGGGGTGCAAACACGAACGTGGCTTCAGTCGCAGTAGATGCAGTCTCTTTTGCGGAAGGTAGGGCATTGGCTGCCGTCTTCCAGTCCGAATTCTCTGCAAGACCGAGGAGACTCGTTTCAGGGTAGTTAAGGATACGCGGCCCCTCCTCGCCCAACCGGATACCCAGCCTCTGAAATTCCAAATCCGGACATCACCGAAAAGACCGTAACAGGGGGACGTCTACACCGCATTACGGATCCATGGCCAGACGGAAACCGAGGCGGTCGTTAGAGCCCGACTGCGAGGCTGCGTCGCGGTAAGCGGATCGACAGGTCCCCGCGCTGTTCGACCGACCCCCGCCTCGATGTACTCTTATTCCAACTAGCCCACCGGCTTCCCATGCGCTCCCATCGTTAGGAGCGCCTGTGTAATCAGAATGGCGTAAATCTTGACACCATTCCCTTACGTTCCCCGCCATGTCGTACAGACCAAACCGATTCTTTATAAGTTGTCGGACAGGGTGGAGGCTGTCGCCACTGTTCCCACAGTACCACATGAAGTCTGAACGTTTTTCAACGATAATGACCCCCTTCCCAACATCACAATCTTGGCAGACATCCGCGCATCCCAGTGAATTACCGAAAAAGAAGCGTGTAGTTCTGCCGGCTCGACAGGCGTACTCCCATTCCGCTGCCGAAGGAAGGCGGAACGTTCCCTGATCTAAGGCGTTTAGCGCGGCAATGAATACTTGGCAGTCGTCCCACGAAACTTGGTTAACCGGGTAATCCGGCCCCACACCTGAGGCGACCGAGGGGTTATCGCCCATGATCGCGCACCATTGACCTTGGGTCACTTCCGTTTCTCCGAGATAGAAATCGTTTTCGAAGGTGACTTGATGGACTGGACCTTCATCTGAGTCACGCCCCCTCTCCGTGTCGGGAGACCCCATCATGAAGGAACCCGCGGGGATGCGGATCATCGGAATGGAAGGAGCCGGGAGGTTTACCGTGATGGAATCTGGATTGGCGGTAGTTTCGGTTGGCGAAGGGGTGGGAGTGGATGTCTCCGTCGGCGCAGGTGTATTCGTGGCGTTGGGCACGAGTTCTATGTCCAGGCTCACGAAGGATGAAGGATCGGTGAGTGAGGTCACCGATTGGATGAACCCGGAAAGCATGGCTCGAACCTCAGCCACATCGCTTCTGACCCGGTCCAGTTCATAAAAGCCGTCAACCTCGCTGAGAGTGTTGGCGGTTCCCGCTACCACTCGTGCGCCAGACAACTCACTTCCTCCTTCAGAGGAAGTAACAAACCCATTGATCGCTCTGAATTCGGGAGTCGGCGTAGGGGCTACAATTCCTCTTTCCTTCCAACCGTTGAGGATGAATATGATATCCAGACTATCCACAACCCCATCCTGGTTGTGATCCAACAGGTAGAGATCTGGGTGATGCGTGGGGGTTGCTGTCTGTCCGAATACTGGACAAGAACTCCCCAGTAGGATGAGCAACACCAACAATCGAATACCTGTCCTCATTTTAATCCTCCCGAATTCTCTTCAATCAACATTGATCTTACCGTATCGCTCTTGAGCCTATTCCAGTCGAACGATGTCCTCCCCTTTAAGGGAGCTCAATATGCCAGCGCCGCGAGAACTGAAACAGGTCAAAAATGTCGGTCTCTCCGCTGCAGTCGAGGTCGAAAGGATTGCCGGTATCATCCTTGAGTGCGGCATAGAGGAGCAGGAGATCCTGGGCATCGATTCCGCCGACTCCATCAAGGTTGAACACCGTATCGTCTACATCGGCAATACAGGTGGGTGTCGGCTCTCCGGTCGGTGTCGGCGTGGGTGTGGAAAGGCCAAACGTTACCTCGTTGTCGTCGGAGGTCGAGGTTGTGTTTGGGATGTTGGCCGCGAAGGCGACCGATTCCGGGATCGTGGCTATTACGATACCCTCGCTTGCTTCAGTCACAGTAACGGTGTAGTGGTCTTCATTGCCGGTGACGGTGTAGGCGGAGACCAAGGCCCCCTCGCTGAAATCCACGTCGATACTTCTGGAATCGACAACCCATCGGGAGAAGGTCACATCGAAAATAATCGGTAGGGCGGCGGTGGGATCGGCTTGCGTCAGGCTTTGGTTGATGACCACGGTGGGAAGGACGCTCCCCTGGAAGAATGGGTAAGATTGGTTTTCGACGATGCTCCAAATATTATCAAAATCCCAGCCTGTGAAAGTCGCTTGCTGCTGCATTTCCTCAGTTGCCTTCCCGGTTATGCCCGAAGGGTCCGGGGTCACGTTCCCCACTCCGCTCGCAACATTGGAGGTATCGGTGTCCCAATAACAGGAGGTGTAGGAACCGCCCGAGTTATCGCCGATCAGTCCGCCTTGGGTTGGGAGACCCACGACCAAGGAGTTCGAGTAGCAGTGGGTTACCTCTGTCGCGATGTTCCATCCCACCAGCCCACCGACGGCTGTGGCGCCATTGGAAATTCCCGTTGTGTAGCAGTTCGAAACGGAACTCCTGTCGGTCAGCCCGGCCAGCCCTCCGACGTTTTCGGAACCGGAGATGACGCCGTCAGCATAACATTTTGAGACTGCGCCACTGGAGAAAAACCCTACCAAGAAACCGACGGCGGATCGTCCGCTGATGCTACCACCTTCCAGCCCGACGTTCATGAGGAAATTTCCAGAGCAGTGGCCAAACAAGCCGACCGAATCTGTCAATGAGCGATTGATAGTAAGGTCGGTAATCGTGTGTCCCTGGCCGTCGAAACTTCCAGTGAAGAAATTGTCGTCATCCCCGATTGGGTCGAAGCCCATGATTCCGTTCCAATTCCTTGTATCGGAAGCGTCGATGTCGTTGGCGAGGACATAGTCGCCTTCAAGATCGTAATTCATGTTCTGAAGTTCCTGAAGTGTGGTTATGGTGTATGCAACCGAGAAGAAGCCCAATCTCGGATAATCGTTTCCTTCATCGATGAGCCATGTTTTCGAGAAATCCCAGCCTGAGAAGATCGCCTCTTGCTGCATTTCAATCGTGGTCCTGCCGGTAATCCCGACAAGAATGATCTTCGTACCGAAAAAACCGTCTAAACCCGCCGTATCGGTGTCCCAAAAACAGGAAGTAAAGATACCGGTACCATTGTCATCGCGCCCCACGAACCCGCCAACCTCGCTTCCCGT
>JAJDBZ010000136.1 GCA_029261095.1 Candidatus Omnitrophota bacterium
AATGCAAGATTTTCCGCAGCCAAAAGATAATAACCTCAAGCGAGGAAGCATTTCGCTCTCTCTCGTTCAGGGTTCCAACCATCTTCTAATTAAGACCGCCAACCGGGAGAAGGATACCGAAATCTCCTTTGACCCGGAGTCGACGGCAATTGGGGCCGATGCCTGGGCCTCGCTGCTTCTCACCCCCAACCTCCGGACCGAGGAAGGCAAAGAGGCAGTGAAAGAGTTTCAGCGTTCGGTCTCGCCTGAGATTCAGCGTGTCGAGACAGTCCTCGCTTCTCTCAACGAAGATCGCGCCGAGTTCGTGGAAACCATCCCGACCACTCCCATCCTCGAAGAACTCCCGGAAGACCAACGGCGGGAAACGAACATCCAGGTGAGAGGGAATTTCCTCGATCTCGGAGACCCGGTAGATGCGGGAGTCCCCTCGGTGTTTCATGGGTTTCCCGAAGAGGCGCCCCTCAACCGACTTGGCCTGGCGCAGTGGCTGGTGAACGAAAACAACCCACTCACAGCACGGGTTGTGGTGAACCGATATTGGTCCAAGTTCTTCGGTCGCGGGTTTGTTGAGACGGCCGAAGATTTCGGAACCCAAGGAGACCCCCCCTCCAATCAATCTCTCCTCGATTGGCTCGCGGTCGATTTCATGGAGAACGGCTGGAGTCTCAAGGACCTGTGCAAAACGATCGTCACCTCCTCCGCTTATCGCCAGTCTTCAAAACACCGACCCGAATTGGAAGAGGTCGACCCTCGCAACCGGTTGCTCGCGCGCGGCCCGCGATTTCGTCTCGAAGCCGAGATGGTGCGCGACCAGACATTGCGCGCTTCCGGCCTGTTAACGGCAAAGATGTATGGTCCCTCGGTGATGCCTCCCCAACCCGAAGGCGTTTGGCAAGTGGTCTATAGCGGGGAACAGTGGGTGGCCGAAGAGGATGAAGATCGGTACCGTCGCGGGCTCTACACCTTCTGGCGCCGGACCAGCCCTTACCCCTCGATGGTCGCTTTCGATGCACCCTCGCGAGAGATCTGTACCAGCCTGCGTGTGAAGACCAACACCCCCCTTCAGGCCCTGGTCACCCTGAACGACCCCGCGTATGTCGAAGCCGCTCAGGCCTTGGCGAGGCGCGTAGTTGATGAGGGGGGATCCATTGAATCCAAGGTTACCTTTGCTTTCCGTTCGGTGCTGGTGCGTCCGCCTTCCGAGAAGGAATCGGCGAGGCTATTACAATTGTTCGAGTCCGAACTCAAACATTTTCAGGAAAACCTTGAGGACGCCCGCCAACTTGCGACTCAGCCGTTAGGGCCAGTCGAGGATGAAACCCGGATACCCGAGATCGCGGCCTGGACAGCTGTTGGGAATGTGCTTCTCAATCTGGATGAGACAGTGACGCGGCTGTAGGGCGGAGTGCGCCCCGCGGAAGTCTACCCAAACAACTCCCTTTTCGCGAAAGCCGGCAGATGGAATGCCGCCTCATGCACCTCAGGAGTGTAATACCTGAGCATGTCTCCAATCGCATCCGGAATTCTTCGGACCGGTTTCTTGTAGCTGCCGCCCTTGGAGAGAACGAGCTGTCCGATCATTCCCGAAGGATAAGTGGGAACCAGTGTGTTCATATACTCGACAGTGGGGAAAAGTTCTTTTCCCGTCTCGACCATCCTCTTGATGATGGGTAAAAAGACGAAAAGGGTTTCACACTGAGTCAGTCCCGCACCTTCCGGCCGCAGAGCCTGACGGATCGATTCGAGAAAGGGTTTCTTGAAAAGAACTTCGGCTGGACCGATCGGGTCGGAGGAATCGACCAGGATCAGATCGTACGCCTCCGTCTTCCTTTTCAGAAATTCGGCGGCGTCTTCGATATGGATGTTGACTCGCGGGTCGTTGTATCCGCTTGAAGTGAATGGGAGAAACTCTTTGGAGACATTCACGACGCCCTCATCGATTTCACATAGATCGATCGTCTCCAAACGGGGGTACTTCACTAACTCTCTGATCATTCCTCCATCGCCCCCACCCACCACCAAGACATCCTTAGGGTCGGGGTGAGAGTTCATGGGAACATGCACAAACATCTCATGGTAGGAGAACTCATCGGATTCGGTCAGCTGGATAACACCATCGAGCACCAGCATCCTTCCAAAACGTGATGTTTCGAAGACTTGAATGTGCTGGAACTCCGAATGAAAATCCGCCAGTTTTTTCTCGATCTTCGCACCGAGAGTGAATCCCCCTTCCATCGGAGTCTTCTCGAAAAACCACCCGGGAAACTCGAACATCCTCTTCTTATTTCCTTAGCGTCACATTGAGTGTGTAGTTTCGCCCTTGAAAATAATCCTTGGTGAATTCGGCGACATCGTTCGGTTCATAGAACTTGCAGCTGAAGACATCGATATGGGCGTTGTTGGATTGGTTCGCGAAATGGCCCGAAACGATCGAAGTCTCGATGAGTTGGACCATACTGAATCCAGAGACGCGCTCGTTTTCTCCGAAATCGACCACCACAGTGTCACCGAAGCGTTTCATCTCTATCTTTTCGCACAGATCGACCGCGAATTTTCGGACCGCTTCTTCGTCTCGGATCAGACTTGGCGAGCAGTCATGGACATCGACGGAGGTGAGGATTCCCCATGCGTCTTCGCGTTCGTACTTCCGCCTCCAGGATTGAACCGCTTCAACCTGACGGATGGAAATGGCGTTGGCTCTCTCCAGTCCGTTTTGGCCCATGATTCCTCGGTTCAGGTCGCCCGCGAGAATGACTTCGTCTGTTCCGAAACGGTCTCTGAAAACCTCCATGGCGCGGTCGATATCGATGGTTTCGCCGCAGGTAAACGCATCAATGGCGGCGTATCGGTATTCCGGCCAGGAGTGGATGGTGAGGTGGCTCTCGGCGATGATGACCACGCCGCTGACCCCTTGGGGTTCGAAGGTGTGAAAATGAGAACCCATCACTGTGGCCCCCGCTTGGTTCGCCGCTTCGAGCATAATGGGCTCGATAACGGCTGGATCGTCGATGATGTCCCGATCACACTCGTAACATTCGATGATCCAATGTTTCCCGAGCGACATCGCTACAGGGGGCAAAGCAACCATATCGTGGGCCATCTCATGGGGTCCTCCCTAACGCATCAAGAATTTTCGCTCCATAATGAAGCGGGGGACAATACGGCAAATGATAGCCAATTACAATCCTTTTAAACGATCAGCTTCCGTGAATTTTATCCTTTGTCAATGGTTTTCGAAGCGAGTATGCTGTCGGGAAGGGGACCGCGCCCTTGTCCCCGAGTTCGCCGGAACGAGTGTGGAGGAGTCATGAGAAAAATTATCAGAGGTTTCACCCTGATTGAACTCTTGATCGTCATCGCAATCATCCTGATATTAATCGCAATCGCACTGCCAAATTTTCTCGAGGCCCAGATCCGAGCGAAGGTCACCAACGCTCGGGCAGAAATGAGGAATGTTGCGCCTGGGATTCAATCCTACTTTAACGATTGGAACCGGTATCCGCCGGACGGATTTGAACTTCCCAGTGCCTCGGGTTTCTTTCCCGAAGAGAACCCAAGGATCTGGTCCCAACTCACAACACCTGTTGCGTATTTCACCTCCATCCTGGTGGACGAGTTCCATGTGGCCATCACCGATTCTCAGGGGAACACTCGTTCGGATAAGAATCAAACTTACAGGTATTATGGCGGCCACTGGCGTTGCCTGGCGCTCGGAGGAAATCCCGTCCGTTTTCAGGAGGCCTGTATGAACAGTGGGAATCCCGCCGGTTGGGAAAAGGAGTTTCAGGGGGGATGGATCATTTATTCGCCGGGCCCCGATACCGAACACAGCTTTGGAGAATGGTCGATGCACCGCTCCCATGTCACCAATGGTTTTCCCGCCATGTATTCGCCAACGAATGGGACGAAGAGCAAAGGCGATCTCGTTTATTGGGGGAACTGATGGTTCTTGATTTTATATACTCAATAGAGGGGGATAATCAGCCTTGGCTCATTCTTTGACGAACCAGACTCGTCGTCAATTTGTTAAGACCACAGCGGCCGCCGCCGCGGTAGGATCAGCATCTTGGAGTACAAACACACCAAGGAAACCAAACCTGGTATTCCTCTGGACCGATGAACAACGGCCGGACACAATGGCCGCGTACGACAACCAACAGATTCATGCGCCTAACCTCAACAAATTGGCTTCCGAGTCGATCGTTTTCAAACGCGCTTATTGCACACAACCCGTTTGCACCCCCTCCAGGTCCTCCATCCTGACCGGCCTGTGGCCTCACACCAACGGATGTGTGGCCAACAACATCCCCCTCCAGGAAGAGACCCTTTGTTTACCTGAACTTCTCAACGATCCCGACTACCGCACCGCGTATATGGGCAAGTGGCATTTGGGCGATGAGATATTTTCCCAGCATGGCTTCGAGGATTGGGTTTCTATCGAAGATGGTTACAACAAATACTACAGGGAAGATCGGGATCAAAACGCACGCAGCGACTACCATTATTATTTAACCGATCTGGGTTATGAACCCGATACTTCATCCGGCAGATTCAGCCGTGGGTTCGCGGCCCGCCGCCCACTGGAACACTGCAAACCCAAGTTCTTGGAACAAAAGGCGCGCGAGTTTATTCGCAATAACCGGAACGATCCCTTCATCCTCCATGTCAATTATCTCGAACCCCATATGCCTTTCTTTGGTCCGCTCGATGAGGAACATTCGCTGGACGAGGTGACTGTCCCCAAGAATTTTTCGGACCCACTCGAGGATAACGAACCACTAAGGTACCGGCTGATGCGAGAACATTTCTCCAGAGAGGGGTGGCATGAAAACCCGTTGAAGACCGAGGCGGATTGGAAAGACCTCATTCGCAAGTATTGGGGACTGGTGACCCAGGTTGACCAAAGCGTCGGCGGAATTCTGGGAGAACTGGAGAAACAGGGGTTGGCCGAAGACACCATTGTCGTCTACACCAGCGATCACGGAGACATGATGGGATCGCACCGAATGCTGACGAAGACCGTTATGTACGAGGAATCCTCACGCATCCCTTGGCTGGTTCGTGTTCCCTCGAAGATGGGGCGAGTCATCGAACAACCGGTCAGCCAGATCGACATGGTCCCCACTCTATTGGATTTGATGAGTCGACACGAAGTCGGCGAAGAATTGCCCGGTCAAAGCCTGAAGCCGCTTATGCAGGGCGACTTGGTTTCCGAAGACCACGTCTTCATCGAATGGAATTCATCGGGAAAGAAGAACAAGGTGGCGGAGATCTTTGAAGATACAACCGAAGAGGAACGAGATCAGGCTCTGAACGCTTCGACACGAACCGTCGTCTCTCCCGATGGTTGGAAACTTTGTTTGAGCACCGCCGGGGATAAGAGTCAGTTGTTCGATCTCGGGAAAGACCCCTACGAGACAACCAATCTTTTCGATTCCGAAAACCACCCGGATGTCATCGGCGCCTTAACCAAGAAAATTCACGATTGGCAAAGCAAAGTCGAGGATCAGGTGGAAGTCTAAATTTTCAATAAACTCTGAAACTGCTGACAGAGTCTTTCTCTGTCCCTCTTACGCTCTCCATCAATACTACCTCATCGAACCCAACCACATTGAAACCTGTCCCGCCTTGCAGGTGCTGTAAAAAAACGGTCGCCCGATTGGATTTCGCGGTTGCCTCGGTATGTAGAGGTACGGAACAATCGGGTGATTCCAGTAACCGCAGTAACAGATTCCAGGGAGATACTATCCCGGTCTGAAGGATACACCCATCGACCCCCCTGGCATGCCTTTTGACAGGGGGTTTTTGTTAGTGATTCTAGGCGGCGTGCCCAAACTTTCCCATCTAGGAGCGGGCACTTTAGAAGATTTAGATTGCGGTAAGGAAGTGAATCTGCTAAGAGTACTTGGTGAGTACCCGAAGAAAAGGCTTTATCGACTATTAAACTCGTCCTTGCTTGAGATCGTTCTCAGGAGACATTGTGGAAATGATACATAGATCCGAGGTTCAAAGAAGATTCAACAAGAGGGGCTTCACCCTCATCGAGTTGCTGATTGTCATCGCAATTATTTTGATTCTCATCGCGATCGCCCTCCCCAATTTCCTGGAAGCTCAGATCCGAGCGAGGGTCACAAAAGCAAAGGGAGAGATCCGCAGTTTGGCCATTGCACTCGAATCCTACGCGATCGATTACAGAGTCTATCCGGCCGAACACGAACGTAACGCCGGAGGCAATCGAAACCTGAGGGGCCTGTTTTGGTTGACCTCGCCAAGTGCTTATATCACCTCGATACCAGAGGATCCGTTTGCTCTGTTCGGTGCTGATTCCAGTTCGGGTGTCACTTACATCACCTACGAGTTTGGGGGTCTTGAAATTGGCGGAACTTTTGCGTCTAACCCGTGTCCCATGTGCCAGGTCACCTGGGCATTGTTTAGCAATGGACCCGACACGACCCAGAACATCTGGCAAAACAATCCTCACCACAATGATGGAAACCCAACTTGGCGCTACTCGCCAACCAATGGGACCAAGAGTGTCGGAGAGATCATCATGTGGGGTGGAGACGCTCAATACATCGGATATCGAATTACATCGGAGTCGAGCGGCAAAAATCTTATCAAAACCCTTCCCCCAGTTGGTCTGCCTGTCGATGGAGAAATTTATATCCGACGCTTGCCGCCGGGACTGTAAGGAAAGTAATCAAGATTCGATCTATTGAAGGCTTGAACCGGATCGGCATGAAAAACCCCCTCCACCACAACACGTGGTCCCCCACCAACAACTGCGGGGTAATCCCTCCAATCAGGCGAACTGTTTTCTCCATAAACAATTCTCTCACCGACATCGAGATGATCCTGAATCCATTGCCCCGCTGTGGTGCGGCCAACAAGAACCCAGCCGCCTTCGGGGAGGGCGATGCCTTCGGTGTTATCGTGGATTGATTGAACGGTTCCATCTCTTCCGATCAGCGCCTCGACTTCATCTTCGAACTCACCGCCCCGTGAAAAGGGCGGGTCAACATAACGCTCGGTGACCACACCCAACCAACCGGGGTTGAGATCCTGGTTCTGTTGAATGACCGCGTGGGTGTTCCCCTCCTCATCGCGGACAAACCCTTGCCAGGAGAAAGAGGGCGGGGCGGTGGAATTCCAGAACCCGATTCGAACCGTGTGATCCTCGCCGATCCCCACTGCTGTCCGAAAATTCGGAGTGGTGATCAGCTCACCATTCTGAACGCAGATGTTTTGCGGCGCCTGGGTGCTCCCGACGAACCCCGAAAAATCGGCATTGATCCCGGCCAAGCCTTTATCGGTCCGGCTGACTTGGTCGGGGACCGTTTCACGGCCGATAGCCGCGCCTCCACCGAGCCCGGTTTCGAAAGTAACAGCGGGGTGATCGAGGTCGATCTCGAGTATGTGAATCTCCTGGGGAGTCATGGGTGCTTTATCGACCCGTTGGGTGTAGCGAACCCCCGGTCGGACCAACAGGGTCGTGGAGGCTGTAACCGCGAACGCAGTCAGGGTGGAGCCAAGATGGAGGCACAGGATGACGATGGCGAGGAATCCGCGAACAAGGTGTATGGTTTCACCGACCGCGATTCTACACCGAGCTCCTGAGCATGACTTCCTGGATTCTTCCCGGGACAGCAACAGATCGATCCTCCACCTTCTGTTCTAAATCGTACAAAAAAAGCCCGCGAAGACATTTCCCCGCGGGCTATAGATAGTACTCAAAGTTCCTGACTAATATAGCGACCAGTTCTCGACCTTGGTCGAACCCTGCGGGGTAAAGAACGCATCCACTTCATAAATGAGTGGGGATTCGAATGCCGGTGGGGCGCCATCCCGGTCATCCCCATTCCCCGCGTCCCAATCGTCACGGAACGCTCCCGTTGTTTCACTGACCATGTAGAAGGTGATCTGAAGGCCTGTCACCCCTGAAGCGAGTGGGCCATTGGTGTCGTCATTCACAACCGTGAGAGCCACCTCGTACAACCCTGGCGGATTGGGGTTGCCGACGACCCCGAAACCGACCCCGGTCGCAACAGGGATGACTTCCTCGGCAACCAGGGTAAAGGGGCCAGCCGCCGGATTCGGGTTAGTGGTCACCGCGACATCGTAATGGTGGAAGGTGCGCCCATCGCGACCCTGACGTGACGGGAGATCGTCTTCGTTCCCACTGAAAACCAGAATCTCATAGAGATCTTCGGGTTGAGTGAAATACCACTCCGCCACAGCGGCAGGTACGTTCTGGTTGGCTAAGGGATCCACATTTGGATCCCCTCCCAAGAAATCGTTCAAAAGTCCGCTGAATCCACTCAAATCCAGACCATCGGTTAAGGCCGCTTCTTGATTTTCGGGAAGGGTGTTGGCCGGATGCCAGGGAGTGGGGCTCACCATG
>JAJDBZ010000137.1 GCA_029261095.1 Candidatus Omnitrophota bacterium
ACTCGACCACCCTCTTGCTTTGAGTCCTTCTCTTTAACTCAATCAGCTCCGTTGTCTCCAGGACTTCGGAACCGGCCCGCGCGAGTAGCGCCGGGGACACCGCCTGAAACAGTGGTAAGGAGAAAGAAATGAATCTAACAAAGAACGCCTTCATGGGTCTTTTTATGGTCGCGACATTCGCCGCGACTCTGATCGGTCTCAATTATTCGGAGGGTATCGGAGATTTTCTGGCAAATGCCGGAGAGTCGGTCGACTCCTCCGCGCACGCCGAAGTCTCATCGGCAAACGATGGTTGGGAGTTTGAATCTTCGGATGCACCGTCCAACGATGGCTGGACGATGGAAACTTCCGCGCCCCCGACGGGTTCCGCCGGAGCGAAAGACGCTTGCTGTAGCACCACAACCAACCAAACCGTCGCATCCTCCGCGAGTGAGGACGCGTGCTGTTCCAGCCATGCGACCACCAGTGTTGCGGCCACCGAGGGAGAGGCTTGTTGCGCGGAACATGGCGCGACCACCTCGGTCGCCTCAACCAACACTTCCGGAGCGGCTTGTTGCCCTTCGGAGGGAGGAGCCGCTTGCGGTTCGGTCGGTCTCTTCGATGTCACTCAGATTGGCGAGTACAAAGCCTCGGGAGATTGGTGCAAGTCGCACGCGGTCCCGGAATCGATGTGTGTCCTGTGCAATCCCTCACTCGTTCCGCAATTCAAGGCGAATGGGGATTGGTGCGCGGGACACGATCTTCCGGAATCGCTTTGTCCTCTCTGCCACAAGGAACTGGCGGACGCCGGAATCGGGCGCGATTGGTGCGCGACACATGGTGTGCCCGCCTCCCAATGTGGCCTCTGCAAAAGCGAGGCGACCTTGGATCACAACGGTTTGTCGATTCCGCAACACGATCCCTTGACGAGTGCTCTCCAATTATCGGTTGAGAAGACCGCCAGTGAATTGGCCCTGAAAATGGAACCGGCGGTGTTCGAATACGATCCGGAAAAAAGAAAAGGGATCAACCCGAATTGCATGAATCATCTCTCGAAGGTCAAATTCGAATCGTCCCAAATTCAAGAACAAGTTGATCTGAGAAGTGAGCGGATCATGACGCAACCGGTCAGCAAGTCACTCGCGTGTTATGGCGAGATTCGCTACGACCAAAACAATTATGCTCTCATTTCATCCCTTGGTGGTGGCGTGGTGAAAGACGTCAGAGTCGATTTGGGCGACGAGGTGAAGAAAGGCGAAGTCCTCGCGATTGTCGATTCAGTGAAATTCGGAAAAGCGAAGGCGGACTTCCTCCGCGCGGCTGCTCAGGTCCAGCGCTGGGAATGGCTGAACGAGTCTTACAAAGAGGGCCAGGCCTCCGGCGCGGTCGCCAGGCAAGAACTAATGGAGGCGCAGGCGGAACTGGAAGCTGCCGAGGTCGAAATCGCCATCGCCAAACAGACTCTCCGAAACTTTGGTCTCGATGACGAGAGAATCACAAAGATTCGGGAAGAGAAGGACACGAACACGCACCTCGAGGTCACAGCGCCCTTCGACGCGACACTGGTGGAGAGAAAAGCAGTGAACGGAGAGAACGTGGATGAGGGACAACCCCTCTTCGAGATCGCGGACCTCTCCGAGATGTGGCTCTTCCTGAGTGTCCACTCCGAAGATCTCGATCAACTCTCCAAGGGAATGCCCGTCGCTTTTCAACCGGAAGGGCAAAAGAGAACCGTCGTCCATGGAGAGATCACCTGGATTAGTCCGAACCTCGACGAGAAAACCCGAACCGCTAGCGTGCGCGCTGAACTGAAGAACCCAGACAAACAATTACGCCAAGGTCTCTTCGGAACCGGCCTGATCGGAGTCCACAAGGGCGAAGAGATGGCGGTCGTCCCCAAAGAGGCGATCCAATGGGATGGATGCTGCAACATGGCGTTTGTCCAGACCAACGAAGGGGAATACCAACCTCGGAAAGTCCGGTTAGGCGATCAAGTCGAGAACGGTTATGTCGTCCTCGCCGGGTTGTCGGCGGGCGAGTCGGTCGCCACACAGGGGAGTTATCTCCTCAAGACCGAGGTGCTGAAGAGTCAGATCGGCGCGGGTTGTTGCGGAAACGACTAAGATAAATGCTTTCCGCCATCATTCGCTGGTCCCTTGAGAACCGACTGATCGTTCTGGTTCTGACAGGGGTCCTCGTGGTTACGGGTCTGTGGTCGCTCCGGAAATTGCCGGTCGACGCTTTCCCCGACACGACCCCTGTACAGGTCCAGGTCAACACAGTCGCTCCAAACCTCTCACCGAAAGAAGTCGAACAACAAATCACCCTCGGGGTGGAGCTGGCCCTTGCGGGCTTGCCCCACCTGAAGGCGATGCGGTCTCTTTCCAAATTCGGTTTCTCCCAGGTCATCGTTATATTCGACGATGAGATTGACATCTACCTCGCGCGACAGGTCATCAGCGAGCGACTCCAAACCATCGAACTCCCGGAGGGGATTTCGCCCCCCACCATGGGACCGATCTCGACCGGACTGGGCGAGGTTTTTCATTATATCCTCCGTTCCGACACCCTCGGTTTGACCGAGCTGCGAACCGCCCACGATTGGGTCCTCAAACCGATCCTGGCCTCCGTGCCGGGAGTGGCCGAGGTCAACAGTTGGGGCGGGTTGGTGAAGCAGTACCACGTGCTGGTCGAACCCCAGCGCCTGATCGAACACGGGCTTTCCATGGACAATGTCCGTCGCGCGCTCGAAGCGAACAACCGCAACGTCGGGGGCGGGAACATCTCCCAATCCGGAGAAATCTTTCTCGTCCATGGCATCGGATTAGCCACCGGAGTCGAGTATCTCGAAAAAGTCCCCATCGAGACTCGCGACGGGGTTCCCGTTCGTGTCGAGGATGTCGCCCAGGTCGAAGTGGGTCATGAGATCCGTCGCGGAGCGGTCACCGAAGGGGGCGAGGGAGAAGCCATCCTCGGTCTCGCTTTCATGTTGATGGGCGAGAACACTCGTGTCGTCTCTCACGCTCTCGAAGACAAACTGGAAGAAGCCAAAAAATCCTTGCCCGAGGGGGTCGACGTCGAGGTTGTTTACAACCGCATCACGCTGGTGGAGGAGGTCCTTCACACAGCACGGACGAACTTGTTCGAGGGGGCCATTCTAGTCGTGGCGGTCCTGTTCATGTTGATGGGGAATCTTCGCGCGGGACTCATCACCGCCATGGCGATTCCGCTTTCGATGCTGTTCGCATTCAACATGATGCTGCAATGCGGGATTGCGGGAAGCCTTCTGAGTCTAGGCGCCATCGACTTCGGAGTGGTGGTCGACAGTTCGATCATCATGGTCGAGAACTCGGTTCGCCGCGTCTCCGAATCCAAAAAGGGTCGGAACTTTATCGACATCATCCGCGACGCTTGCCTGGAGGTCCGTCGCCCCACAATGTTCGGGGAGGCGATCATCATGATTGTCTATCTCCCCATCCTGACCCTGGAAGGTGTCGAAGGAAAGATGTTTCGTCCGATGGCGCTCACCTTCCTGTTCGTGTTGCTGGGTTCGTTCATCCTTTCGCTCACCCTGATGCCGGTCCTTGCCAGCATTTTTCTCCCGAAACAGATCAAGAAGAAAGAGAGTCTGATCGTCCGAGCTGTGACTCGTGTTTACGATCCCCTGCTTCGGTTTTCGTTGAGGGTTCCGCTGCTCATCCTCTTCGTTTCGACCATCATTCTGGCGGCCACCCTGCACTTCGGTCTCAAACTCGGTTCGGAGTTCCTTCCCAAACTTTCCGAAGGGTCCATCGTCGCCAACACGGTGCGACTCGCTGGGGTCTCCTTGGAGGAGTCTGTCCGATACGGAACCCAGATCGAAAAACTTCTTCTCGGGGAATACCCAGACGAGGTCGACAAGGTCTGGACACGGACCGGAACCGCCGAGGTGGCGACCGATCCGATGGGATTGGAGGTCTCCGATCTATTCATTCGGCTCCACCCGCGAGATGAGTGGAAGAAGGCGGAGACCCAAGAAGCGTTGGTGAACGAAATGTCGGAAACCCTTTCCGGTCTGCCCGGCATGCGGGTCATCTTCACCCAACCGATCGAGATGCGGATGGCGGAAATGGTGGCGGGTGTCCGCGCGGATCTGGCCGTCCTCATTTTCGGCGACGATCTGGAGACATTGGAGTCTCTCGCCGCCGATGTCGACGCCATCCTTCGGACCATCCCAGGGAACGCCGATGTGCGCGTGGACCAACTCACCGGACAACCGATCCTTCAAGCCGACCTGAAAGAAGAGGTCCTCCAGCGGTATGGCATCTCGGGCGATGAAGTCCTGGATATCATCGAAGCGGTCGGAGGAATCGAGGCCGGAGAGATTCGTGAGGGGCAAAAACGGTTCGATCTGATGATCCGCCTGGACGAGAAGTACCGAAACGACCCGGAAGCCCTCTCCTCGGTCGTCGTCCCGACACCCAGCGGTTTAAGCCTCCCCCTGGAGCGGTTGGTTGACATCTATTACGAAGAGGGTCCCGCGAACATCCAAAGGGAATGGGGCCGACGCAGGGTTACCGTCCAATGCAACGTTCGCGGCCGGGACATCGCTTCTTTTGTCGAGGAGGCACGGGAGAAGATCGACAACCAAGTCATTCTCCCGACGGAATACTATGTCGACTTTGGAGGTCAGTTCCAGCACCTCGTCGAGGCTCGGCAGCGGTTGATGGTGGTCGTTCCCCTGGCGCTCGCTCTGATTTTCATGTTGCTCTATATGAGTTTCAATTCACTCCGCGACGCGGTTCTCATCTTCACAAAAGTTCCCTTCGCCGTGGTCGGCGGGGTGTTCGCTCTCTATTGGCGGGGGATGCCTTTCTCCATCTCCGCGGCGGTGGGGTTCATCGCTCTTTCCGGCATTGCAATTCTGAATGGATTGGTCGTTATTAATTATACCAAACGACTAATGCTCGATGGAGAAAACCTGAAGGACGCTGTCTATCACAGCTCTCTCAGAAGGCTCCGTCCGGTGCTCTGCACCGCGATCACCGACGCGGCGGGTTTCATCCCGATGGCCCTGTCGACCGGTGTCGGCGCCGAGGTCCAACGCCCCTTGGCCACAGTGGTCATCGGAGGAGTCCTCTCCTCCACGGTGTTAACCCTCTTCGTCCTGCCGGTCCTGTATTCCCTGTTTGGGAAAGAATTGAAAACCGAAGGAGAAACTCCCATCCATAACGCGGAAACTCCTATCCAACATCCGGAGCCACCTATTCATCACCCGGAGTCACCTATCGGGCCTTCGAAGTCACCCATCGGTCATTCCCGCGAAAGCGGGAACCCAGAAGGAGAGGGAGAAACCCAGGAATAGATTCCCGCTTCCGCGGGAATGACAATTATGAATCAACAAGGAGGAAAGAATGTTTAAATCGAAAAGCCTATTCATCCTGATGGCCCTGATCGCAGCGCTCGCGATCGGAAACTCCAATGTTTCCATCTGGGCGGAAGAAGACCACCACGAACACGATCATGAACACGGAACCGAGGAGCACGATGACCACGAGGGTCATGAGGATCACAAGTACCTTTATGGCAACCACTATTGTCCGGTCTGCAACTACGCCGACCTGGTAGATCCTCACGCCTTCGCGAAGGTTTCGAATAAGAGTGCGAATGTTTACGGTCGAATCTATCTCTGCCATGCCGGTTGCGCGGAGGAGATCGAAAAGAACATGGCGAAGTATTACATCGAGGTCTATCGGACCGATCGCGAAAGCGGCGAAGAGAAAGAATTAGTCGACCTTGAAAACGACAATTGCCCCATGAGCGATGAAGCGGTGGATGGCGAAACCGCCATCGAATACAACGGGATGAAGATCCACTTCTGTTGTGAGGGCTGTGCGGAAAGCTTCCTCGAGGAACCCGAACCGGCCATGGCAAAACTCCTACCGGAAAAAGAGGAATTCAAGTTTGAAGGCCTCGAGGATCATGATGAGGGACATGAGCATGATCATGACCACGAACATGGGGAGGAGTAAGACTGGATGAACTTCATACTCCACTCGGGCCCGTCTCGTCGGGCCCGAGTGCGATTTCACCCCATCCCTACCCATCGGCATATCGTCCGTTTAGGATTGAACACGGTTCCCTAAAATCCTAAAAGAAAGTGGAAACGGACTCATGAACTCGATTCGGTCTGTAATTGAGAATTTCGCGACCGCACTTCCATTTATATTGACACTCGCCACAGTATCGGTCGGCCTTCTCTTTTTTGATTGGTTCCTCTTGCGACGTCATGCAAAGATGCTTCAGGAGCAGCGAACCAAACGGCAGGTCGTTATGGTCCTGCTTACCGGGGTCGCGATTATTCTCCTCACCCTTTCGCTTCCGTTGAACGATCAGTCGCGCAATCAGGTCCTGGGGTTGCTCGGCCTCCTCCTCTCGGGAGTCATCGGGATCTCTTCCACCACCTTCGTTTCAAACGCTATGGCGGGATTGATGCTTCGGTCGGTCAAGAGTTTCCGCACCGGGGATTTCCTTCGAGTCGACAAACATTTTGGGAGAGTCACCGAGCAGGGTCTCTTTCACACCGAGATCCAAACCGAGGATCGCGACCTGACCACCCTCCCCAACCTCTATCTCGTCAACAACCCGACCACTGTCGTTCATTCCTCGGGAACCATTGTCTCGGCGACTGTCTCGCTGGGGTACGATGTACCGAGGATGGATATTGAGTCTTGTCTGCTTGAGGCAGCCCAGCAGACAGCTCTCGAGGAACCCTTCGTGCAGGTACGAAGTCTGGGAGACTACTCGGTGGTCTATCGAATCGCCGGGTTTCTGACCGACAGCAAATCGATCATCACAGTCCGCTCGAACCTGCGGAAGTATGTGATGGATTGTCTCCACTCAGCGGGGATTGAAATCGTGTCGCCCACCTTCATGAACCAGAGACAACTCCCAGTAGATCAGACATTTGTCCCGAGCGGTCCCTCCCCACAGGCCACGAGTAATGACAAAACTCCCGAGAGATTGATGTTCGAGAAAGCCGAGATTGTCGAACGGGTTCAACAACTCAAACTGGAAATGGAAGAGACCCAATCCGAAATTGTAGAGATGGAGGCAATGGTCAAGAAGGAAACCGCTAAGGAGAACACAGCCTCTCTCAACAATCAAATCGAAAGAAGGAAACAACGCCTCAACCACCTCTCCAAACGCATCGCCTGGATCGAAGAACGGATGGAGGATTGAGTGGGGAACAAGCATTTCCCGACTGTGTAAGATTCCAGACGATCGAGCAAATGATAGGTTGGTGAGTTCCAATTGCAGAACTAATGGAGTACTAAGATGACCACTAAATCTCAACTTCGCTCTCTTGTTTTCATCACGCTTATGCTGACTCTTCCCTTTGGCCCCATCGCCTCCGAAATCAACGATGGCCCCATCGGTCCCCTCCCTCTCGAAACCCTCGATGGCGACCAGATGACCATGGATAACTTCCCCGACAAGAAAGGCTGGGTCTTTGTCTTTCTCTCCGCACGGTGCCCCGAGACCGAAAAACACATTCGTGCTTTGGAAGAGCTTCATGAAAGATACCGGTTCCGGCAAATCCTGATGGTGGGCATCTGCTCCAACCCAGAGGAGAGCGGTGAAGAACTTCGAACATTCTGCCAACGACGCGGTGTGCGATTCCCGGTCTACCGCGACCCGGATGGAAAGGTCGCTGGAAAATTCGCCGCAACAGTGACTCCCGAGGCTTTCGTCCTCGACAGCGAAGGGGAAATTCTCTTCCGAGGAGGACCGGGAGAACCGCTCGAAGATGCCGTGGCCTTGGCCCAGAAGGGCCGGGAGATTGAAATCACCAAGACCGAGGCTGTCGGAACCCCCATCGATCAGCCCGGTGCAAAACGGGAAATCGACGATCCCTATGGAACCATCCATTTCTCCTCCGAACTGATTTTCGGAAAAGCGGGGGACGCCGCAGCACACCATTGCTCCACTCTCACCGAGGCGCCCAATGGTGACCTGCTCTGTCTCTGGTATGGGGGTTCTTATGAATCCGCCGATGATCAAAGCCTGTTCCTCTCACGCAGAAAGAAGGGCGAGAGAACCTGGAGCGAACCCGAAACCTTGATTCGCAATTCTCTGCGACCTCCCGGCAACGCTCTCATTTTCACCGGCCCACAAGATCGGATCTGGGTGCTTTGGGGAAGAATGGACGCGGTGCGCCCCATACGAAGAGGGAGCGGGTGGACCGAATGCACCCTGATGTATCGAACTTCAGGGGACAATGGAATGACCTGGTCAGAGGATGCGCCATTCCCTTGGGAAGAGAGGAGAGCCCTACCACGAAATCTTCCCATCCAACTGAAAGGTGGCGATTTCCTGCTTCCTCTTACGGGTAAAGGAACAAATGGAAAATACGGTGCAATGGCGGCGATCACCTCGGATGGAGGAGAATCCTGGAAACCTTCCATGGCTCATTCCGGGGTCAGCCAACCGACAATCATCCAACGAGAAGATGGCTCCCTGCTCTCTTACCTGAGGACCGAACCCCGGATCAAGATGTCCGAATCGCAGGATGGCGGATTCACTTGGTCGGAACCCGCTCCCACCGATCTCAATTGCCCCGGGGCGGGAATCACGATGACCCAACTGGATAATGGAAACCTTGTTCTGGTGTTCAACGATTCGGAGGACGAACGGACACCGCTCAGTATCGCGCTCAGCAGAGATGAGGGAAAGACCTGGCAAACACCTCTCCACCTTGAAAGCAATCCCGGTCCGTATTCATATCCCTGTGTGATGCAATCGAGCGATGGACTCATCCACATCACCTACACCTTCCGTCGCTATTCGATCAAACATGTGGAGATGAACGAGAACTGGTTGACCAAAGGGGAACGTCCGAATTGAAACCATAAACCGAGGTTAACCTTCTCCAGCACCGGCATCTTCTCTAGTTCACCCAAATCGGGCTCGAATAGGCCTCTTCCCCGTTCTCCTGCTCGATTTGAACGTAGTAGTAAGAACTCTTGCTGGGGTCGAACTCCGGATCGGTCCACGCTAATTCGATTTCCTCTCCTTCCGTTTCAACCGTGTGGGCAACCAAACTGTTCTTCCTGAATGTCACTCGAAGAATGGGTGAGGTTCCAATGACTTTCACACTTAACTCCGGCGCCGACATGCTTTCAAACTCACTCCCCATCGGATGACCGTCGGCGTTGAAATCCAAAATGATTCGATCCCCCGATGTGGCGTAGACGCGTCGGTTATAAAGGGCTCGGAAAATCGATTCGCGGGTTCGCTCTTCGGCGTAAACCGCCACTGAGGCCATGCCAATCTCTTGCTCATCCCAATCGGCCACCTCTTTGAGATATCCATAACCCGGATTACCGAAGTGACCGTCTGTGCTCGCGATGATCCCCAGGCGATGGCCATTCAACAAGAAGCCGGCCGCCCAATCGTGACTGCGGCGATGCTCGCTGAAAATCTCCACCATCCTCTGAATTTTTGGGTTGTGATACGCGGGGTTCCCCTGTCGGCCTCCATAATGAGGGATGCAAAAAATGTCGTTGTCCTTCTGAAGTTTCTGGAGGGTAATAAAAAGATCTTCGATGTGATTCACCTGCGGCTCAGGACCGTGGTACATCTGCAGATTTTTGTAATCGTAATACGACCGTGACCTGTAAAGAGGTGGATCGTCATCAAGGAAGAAAACGTTGTGATCGCCTCCGACATCGGACTTCCCGCTCCATTCATAGGCCTGAAGGGTGACAAATCTCCCGGGATCATTGAAATCGTTGGTCACCTTCTTCGAATGCTCCCACATCCAATCGACGATCTCGAAGGCATGGTCGGTGACTGCACAGAAATCCAATCCGGAAAAATCTCGCGCAAAAGTATAAAATTCCTCCACCGACCCGCGTCCGTCGGAGAAGAGCGTGTGACCATGAAGATCCCCCCAAAGGAGAAGATTCTCAGGCCGGTTTTCGCGGACCACAATCGGGTTGCTTTCAGCCTGAAGAGACTGCCCCTCGGCATGAATGGTATGGGTCCCCGCTTTTCCGAAGACCGCCTCCTCGAATCGATGAACTCCCTTGTCCTCGTCGGTGAAAGTGTAGGGTTCCGGAAGAGCGGCGGTTGCATCGTCGGTTCTAAAACGGACTGTCCCTCGGAAAGAGGGAGACGGATTTCCATAACGATCCTCGGCGCGGAGGATGAACCAGGTTCTCTTCCCCATAACGGTATCGGAGGGGGCGACCATCGAGAATCGATGAGGTTTCGCCGCAACGACCGAGAGAGAGGGGTTCTCCTTCATCGGATAAAAGATGTCTTCGGCATGGGGGTCGACATAGACCTTGAAAACAAATCGGGGTTCATCGAAAGGCTGGACACGGATCCCTTTGGACCCTCCAGTGGTGTCACCGTAAGTGACCCGAATTTTCTCTCCCGGCTCGAGTCCCCTTTCGTTTATCTTCACTTCGATCAGGTTTTGCCAGGGATGGTAACGGGCGAATAATCCCCGGTCTTCGACAATCAATGTCGGCGATGCTCCCTCCACCGATTCGACTGTTAGAAATCCATCGGCCTTCGGGTCCGTGTTCTGCGGTTTTGTCCAACGGTGAACATGACGCAGTGCAATTCGGATGCCCCCACCTGGAGCGATACCCGACTCCCCCGCCGTGTATTCCAGTGTGAGGGATTGATGAGAAAACACCTCGACTTCGGTGGGTCCGAAGAGTATGGCCGAGCCGATGCCGATCTCTTTTCCCCGAGCCGCCGCCTCGCGGTCGTCCAGGAAGGGCGCGATCGATTGATAACCCTCTCCCTGCAATGCTTGCGCGCAAATAAATAGAACCGAGAAAAAAGTAAAAAAAAGTCTCATCTTCTTTCCACCTCCGGCGAAACTCTTCATGAAAGCATCCGTTCATATTAGCATGAAAACCGGATCATCGATCATCGTAATCAGTGTTTCTTTAACCGCCGTCCTATCCATCATCGGGTGCTCACCGGAATCCGCATATGAAGGGGATGCGGCTTTGAAAACACAAAACAACCAGGAGGGCTCCATGTCAACCAAAGTAGTGAAGACCCCAGAGGAGTGGAAGGCACAGCTTTCCGAAATGGAATATCATGTGACCCGTGAGAAAGGGACGGAAAGGGCCTTTTCCGGAGAATTCCACGATCGCAAGAAAGAGGGGATGTATGTCTGCGTTTGCTGTGGTGAACCGCTCTTTTCCTCCGAAACCAAGTTTGATTCGGGCACCGGATGGCCCAGTTTCTATCAACCGGTGGGCGATGAAACCATTCTGTACGAAGAAGATAGCAGCCTTTTCATGACCCGCACCGAGGTGATGTGCAAGAAATGCGAAGCTCACCTTGGACATGTCTTCCCCGATGGCCCCGAACCAACTGGTAAACGGTATTGTATCAACGCCGCATCCCTTAATTGGGTGGAAGAAAAAGAGTAGCCTTACGCAATTAGCAAACCTCTCAAGAAAGGTTCCGGTTTGAAGAATCCGATTCACATACGCGAGGAACTCGCAAACAGTATCACCCATGGTCTCGGAACAGTCCTCGCCATATCGGGCGTCAGTGTTCTGTTGACACTCGCTTCCCAAAGTGGAGATGCATTCCAGATCATCAGTATCGCGATTTATGGATCAACTCTGATCCTCCTCTATCTTATCTCCACTTTTTATCACAGTTTTCATTCACCAAGAATCAAAGAGTTTTTCCGCCTTGCAGATCATTCAGCCATCTATCTTCTAATCGCGGGGAGTTACACACCCTTCGCCCTGGTCAGTTTGAGAGGAGGAATCGGTTGGACAGTCTTCGGTGCGGTATGGGGGCTGGCCTTAGTGGGAATCATCTTCAAATTCTTTTTCCGCTTTCGGTTTCATTTCCTCGCCACCGGACTCTATATCTTCATGGGTTGGATGGCCCTCCTGATCATCAACCCACTCTTCCAAGCATTGCCCCTGTGGGGTTTCCTTCTTTTGGTCGCCAGCGGCTTATCGTACACACTGGGAATGATCTTTTATGCTTGGGATCGTCTGCCTTACAACCATGCGATTTGGCATGGCTTTGTACTCCTCGGAAGCATCTGCCACTTTTTCGCGGTGTTCATCACAGTTCTGCCAGAGGGTTGACTCCTCTGTTTGGCGGAGGCATTTCCACCGGACCGAAAGCCCATGCTCCCTTGATTGAGAGGTCGAGAAGTCATGGTGTGGGTAACTGATCAAAAGTTTCCCTCACAATCGCTCGATCTTTTGGGTCGCGAATCGCCTCGACCGCGTTTGCCGCTCTTTCATGCGCTTTCGCATATTCATCGGCATTCCCAGCCGCGGAGGTTGCATGCGCATAAACGGTGTGAACCAGGGCGATTTCCCAATCAGGAGTCTCTCCCTTTAGAAAATAGTCGCGAGTCTCCTCGGCGTAACCCATCGCGGTTGAGCCATATCCCAAAAGTGCATGGACCTCGGCGAGAAGCATCTTCGCGCGCATTCGATTCTGTTCGGTCCCCACCGCCTCCCAGTGAAGCAGCGAGGCATGGGCCGCGTTGAGCATTTCATGGTCCTTCTTGGTGGATCGTTTTAGCGTCGTCAATTCCCAGGCGCGATTGTTGAACTCGACCGCGAAGTGTTTGTGCCATCGCTTGCTGTCTTGATTTTCTCCAAATGGTGCCATTCCTACTCCCCGCTCTTTTCACATCAATGGTTGTTTCGATCTGATTCTGTACTGATTTGCTCGGTACAAGCGGTATCGCGGTTCAATCGACTCAATACCGCTTTCCCAACACCCGATATTCAAACATCCCCACCGCCACTCCTAACCCCGTGGCGATGGCATCCGTGAAATCCACCATCTGCCCTCGGATTGAGAACCACAACCCCTTCGTGCGTTTCAGAAACCCGATCCACTTACGTGTTAACCAACAATAGATCGCCAAGAAGATCAGGGCTAATCCCCAAACTGGCGGGTAGAAAAATCCGAGGAGGAGAAAGAACAGCGTGGCTGCGACTACAGGGAGTCTCAGCATCGCGGAACGGGTGTTCGTGCCGAAGGATGTTCCCTTTTCCAGGAACTTCGATTCCTTCTGGCGTTGCATCAGCTTGGCCAGGTCTCGGCTCCGGTGGAACTGACTCCGGTAAAACCTCTTCGGGTCCAAGAATTTGTCGTGGACCACCTCGAGCCCCTTCGCGAGATAGATCTTTCCGCCTGAGGAAATCAGGCTCTCCCCCAGGGTCCGGTCCTCGACACTCGCCGCACGGATGTTGCGATCGAAACCGTTCCCGTTCAGAAAGAAATCCTTACGGACCGCGGTCAGGCTGGTGTAGGTCGTGTCGATGTAATCGCCGAGTTGGTTGATCACATAGTGGTTATACAGATTCTTGTACTGAGAATAGAAATTGGAGTACGGGCAATGTTTGGAGAAACTCCCTTGGACACATTCGACGCCGGTCTCGGCGAAAACCTTTCGGAGGTTCTCGATCAAGTGGTCGGGCAACCAGACATCGCTATCGGTGAAAACAATCACTTCCCCGTGTGCCGCCGCGACCCCAGCAGTGCGGGCGGTCGCGGGTCCGGAGTTCTCTGGAAGCCGATGATAGACCGCGCCCATCTCTTCAATGAGTGAACGTAGATCTTCAGTGGAGGCATCATCGACCACGATGATCTCGAAATCGTCATCCTCCTGACGGCGCACGGATTCCAGGGTCTTTCGAAGGGTCCGGGCACCGTTATAGACGGGAATGACAATGGAATAAAAATCCTTCTTCGGCATCGCGGGGCAGATCCTAGCATGAGTTCAGGTGGGATCGAGTGGTCAGGCCTTGATCGTTATCGAATGCCTTTAGGGCGATTCCAGAATCAGGGTGACCGGCCCGTCATTTAGGATGGAGACTTCCATCTTGGCGCCAAACTCGCCGGTTTGGACCGGGATTCCCTCGATCTCCATTCGCTTGCAGAAGTCCTCGTAAAGGGGGATCGCTTTCTCGGGACGCGCCGCCGCTACAAAACTCGGCCGCCGCCCCTTTCCGCAGTCCCCGTAAAGGGTGAATTGCGACACAATTAAGGCGCTTCCCCCGACATCCATGAGCGACAAGTTCATCTTCCCTTCCCCATCCTCAAAAACACGTAGGTTGGCGATTTTGAGAACCATCCAATCAACCTCATCGGGTGTATCGTCCTCATGAATGCCAAGGAGAATACAAATCCCCCGATCAATTTCTCCGATGATCTTCCCCTCAACCGAGACCGAAGCACTACTCACTCTTTGAAGAACCGCCCTCATACACCCGACCCAGGAAGAATGATTTTGGGGCCGTCCTCCGAGGCAGCGGGGCGACCATCGGGGGTAAGGATCTTGCTGGATTCTTTGGTCTCCGTACTAGTTGCTCTTTCCTTGGATTTTTCGGCTAGTTCCCTGACCTGCGGATCACGCACCGCTTGGACAAAAGCGAGTTTGAGCTCATCGATCATACTGGCCAATGCCTTGGATTCATTTTCTTCTAGGTTGCCTTGGGTCTTCTCCTGGAAAACCTCGAGGATCGCGATGCTATCCCGGACAGAATCAAAATTTACGTGGAACTCTCCGGTCATGGGATTGGGCATGGCGCCAAGGGCCATTGCTCCCTGATTGAAAAAGATCGATGCCACCTGGATAAACTGGATCTCTTCAGGTTTCTGACTTTCTTCCGATTTCTCTTCGGGTTGGTTCTCTTCTGCATCCGCCATGTGGGAGACTCCTTATAATGGAACTTTATCTGGGGGATTTATTAAACAGAACGCTCGCGGGTGTCAACGAGTGAATTGTGGATATCAAGGAAGCTCCATCCGCCCCCCTTCACATCTTCTCAAACTTCCCGATGATTCTCCAATTACGGATTTCAAATCACTTTAGGGCGGAGGTTTCAATTTGTGGCACAGCGATTGAAGAAAGCAGTCATCCCGGCGGCGGGATTTGGGACAAGGTTGCTCCCCGCCACCAAGGCTCAACCTAAAGAGATGCTCCCAATTGTGGACCGTCCAGCCATTCAATATGTGGTGGAAGAGGCGATTTCCGCCCACCTCCCAGATATTCTGATCATTACCGGAAAAGGGAAACATGCCATTGAGGACCATTTCGATCGAAACTTCGAACTCGAGGAAGAGATGCGGAAAAGCGGGAAAGGAAAAGAACTGGATGAAATCCGCGAACTCATCCGCAAGGCTCGACTCCACTATATCCGCCAAAACGAGCTCTTGGGCCTCGGAGATGCGATCGGCTATGCCCGCGACCATGTCGATAACGAGTCCTTCGCGGTGCTCCTGGGAGATACCCTGCTTCGACCATCGGGGAGTTGCCTAAGGAAGTTGGTGGAGATCCACGAAAGAACAGGTGACGCGGTCCTCGCGGTGGAAGAGGTGCCGGCCGACAAAGTCGACCGATATGGCATTCTCGAGATCGAAAGCGAAACCAGCGAACGCGAGTTCAAGGTCAAGCAGATCATCGAGAAACCGGGGCTCGATGAAGCTCCGAGCCGTCTGGCCGCAGCTGGTCGGTATGTCCTTGTCCCTGAGATCTTTGAAATCTTGGACACAGTCGGACCGGGAAAGAACGATGAAATTCAGCTCACAGACGCGCTCCAAATCCTGGCGCAACAAGGGCGTCTTCATGCCTATCAATTCGAGGGAAAACGCTACGATGTCGGAAACAAGACGGATTATGTGTTAACCACCCTGGAGTTCGCCCTGGACCGCGCCGACCTGCCAGGGATCCGCGAGGCGGTGGCGGAGATTCTAGAAGGAGAGAGGAACATTTAACCGCTAGTGGTGGATTTTCCACCGCTAATCATGACCGTGAACCGCACAAACTCTCCAGAACTTTCCGGTTTCGGATGACAATAATTCGCCCTTTCGCGCCGATCCACCCACGATCTCTGAAGCTCCCCAAAATGCGAGTCACAAATTCCCGGCTGGTTCCAATCAGCTTTCCCAAATCACCGTGCGTGACTTGGATCTCCAGCTCCTGAACACTACCCGCGGTGGATTCTCCAAAACTCGAGGATAGTTCCACGAGGGCTTTCGCAAGTCGGGCTTCGGGTGAAAGAAGAGCGGTTTCAGCTAGCCGCACCTCCAGTTTTCTGACTCGAAAAAGTGAAACCTTGGTTAGGGTGTATGCGAGGTTGGGGTAGTTACGAATGAATTGAATGAAACTTTCTTTTCGGATCTGAAGGATACAAATCGGAGTAACGGTACGGAGATGTTCCTCACTGGGTCCACTGGCATCACCGCTCCCAGCCTGGAAAACATCGCCGGGACCGAGGAAAAGGATCGATTCCTTCTTTCCACCTGGCCCACATCTGACGACTTTTAAATACCCCATCTTCACAATGAATATAGAATCATCCCGTTCATCCAGCGGGAGTTCATAGTTAAGCCTGAAAATGTCAATTCTCTTGCCGGAATCCTTCAGGGCATGCATCTCTTCATCGGACAACTGATCGAAGAGTGGGCACTTCTTTAGATGCCAGAACTTTGACTCGCAGTCCCCTAGGGCTATTTTCATAGTTTCCGTCCCTTTGTGATCCTAATCACACTTTCGGTTTCATCACTCATATGAGTGCCGTTGGGTCTATGAAGGCCGATTATCTGGCTAAAAACCCTTTGAAAGAATCGAGTGGACAACCTTGCATTCAACAGATTTCAAGATTCGAGCGTTTACCCTGATAGAACTTCTCATTGTGATCGCCATCATTCTAATCCTGATCGCGATCGCACTTCCCAATTTTCTGAACAGCATGGTTCGAGCCAAAGTCGCCCGGGTTATGAGCGACATGAGAACCATTGCAACCGGTCTCGAATCTTATCAAACCGATTACCACGACTACCCGACCGGCTTCGGCCTGACCACTGACCCCACCGATCGGTGGCGTTTCGGTCTCTGGCTCCTTTCGACTCCGATACCCTACGTAACAAGTGCAGACATTCAGGACCCACTTCATCAAGCCCAAGTCAGTCACCCAACCGATTCGACGATTCAGTACAACTCGGTCTACTACGACCGGGCCAGCAGAAGAAATGGGCTTATCCTTTCAGAGTTTCTCCAGTTCACGCCACAATACCTACCCACAGCGACTCAGGTTATCAATCATGGCCAGGGATGGCGTCTTGATCCGTATCTGAAAACAACGTGGTGGACACTCTTCAGCAACGGTCCAGATCAGAATCATGGGTTCACTCCAACCAACTCCGACGGTTCACCTTCGGTAGAATTCGATCTCATTGAGAGGGTGGTGAACTCGGACCATGACCCTGCGAATTTCATGGACATCGTTTATTCCCCCACCAACGGGACACAAAGTAACGGAAATATTTGGCGCTCGGGCGGCAGTCAACTCAACACAGCTGGGAGACTCACCGCAGGGTAACCCGGGTGTTATCGGTCCACTTTAGAAACCATTGGGAAAGACAATTCCCCATTTTTAGAAACTGAAAGGAGTTACATTCATCTTATGAAAACTCACAAGAATCACCCGATTGGCAAAATCCGGAAAAGAAAAACCTCTTACCTCTTGTTTTTTCTATCGACGTGCGTGTTGATGATGAGTTCAATCGGAGTGGCACAAACCTCACCTCAAGCAGCCTTGGATGGGCTGTGCCCGGTATGTTTGGTTGAAATGGGTAAGAACGTTCAAGGGGATCCTGCTTATAGTGTGGAGAAAGATGGAAGAATTTACCTCTTCCCTGGAGAGGACCAGAAGGCGATGTTTCAAAAGAACCCGGAAAAATATATTCCGGCTGCACGTGGGGATTGCGCGGTTTGTGAGGTCGAAATGAGGCAAAAGGTGGCTGGCGACCCGAGGTTCTTTTCCAGCTTTGATGAACGTCTGTTTCTATTCCCTTCAGAAAAACAGAAACAAATGTTCGATGCCAACCCAGAGAAGTATCGCGAGGCAGCCCTTGCTCTGGATGGGCTTTGTCCAGTCTGCCTGGCGGGTGGGAAAAAAGTAGAAGGAAAAAGAGAGTTTCAGACATGGTATGATGGTATGCTCTACCGATTCCCCTCAAAGGAAGTCAAACAGACTTTCATCGAGAACCCGGAAAAGTACGTACCGGTTGCTGATGGATCGTGTGTAGTCTGCCAAGTGGAGATGGACAAGGAAATTCCTGGAAGTGCTCAGTCTTCCTTGATCGTCGACGACCGGATTTATCTCTTCGCGGGTCGAGATCAGATGGAGATGTTTAGGAAGAATCCATCCAAGTATATGAGTTCACATCGACGGGCTCCGGCAGGGAGTGGAAGTTCTACTCCGAAAAAAGCGCCCGTTCAGAAGAAGAAAGCGGGCAGTCGTTCAAACCGTTAGTTCGTGATCACGCGAAAAGAAAGGGTCGACTTGTGCGAGAATCTCAAAGGGACACTTCCATATCCGTTACCCCACAGGTAAAAACATTCCTTCAATGGAATGCTAAGCAGGCAATTGTCCTTATGGGTCTTGGGGTTCTCGCACTTCTACTAGTCGTAAGCCAGCTCGATGTCATAACGGCGTGGTGGGAATTCGGTTCGGGGGGTTCTGTGTCTGGCGCCTCTTCAGGGACATCGTTACGAAGCATCGAGTTTGACCTCGAGAACTGTATCCTGCCGACAGAAACGCTGATGTCGGGCGGCCCTCCCAAGGACGGGATCCCTTCTCTAACCAATCCTAGAAGAGTTGCGGGAATTGATTCCAAGGAAATGAAACCCGACGATCGGGTGATTGGGGTGAAATTCGGAGGGGAAGCCGTCGCCTATCCCCTCCGGATTCTTAATTGGCATGAATGTGTCAACGACACAGTTGGACAGAAGGCGATCGCGGCCACCTATTGTCCGCTCTGCGATTCTGCTTTTGTTTTCGATCGCAATGTCAACGGAAGCACTCTCGAATTCGGGATCAGCGGATTGCTGCTCAATTCCAATGTGCTTCTTTATGATCGTCAGCCGAATATCGAGCATTCAAGTCTATGGAGCCAGGTGGCAATGAAAGCGGTTTGTGGCCCAGCTGCCGAAGCTTCGACCGAGCTCTCCTTACTCCCTTGTCGTGTGGTTCGTTGGGATCAGTGGATTTCAGAAAACCCTGAAACGGAAACCCTTTCGTTCGAAATCGAGGGACAGAGGAACTATGCCAGCAATCCCTACTATTCCTATTTCGCTTCGGATGGGCTCATGTTTCCGGTAAAAAACTTGTTCCCCCCGCCCGATTCACCAGCCGCAAACATTCCCAACAAGAGTTTGGCCATCGTTTTACGGGTCGATGATCGTACGCGCATCTATCCTTACGAAACATTAGGGCAATCTCGAGAGGAAGATGGTCTGATTCATGACCGATTGGGAGATGTGGATCTGACTCTTGCTTTCGATGCTGAAAACAATACCGCTCGTCTAGTCAAAGTGGGAAACGATTCCGATCGAGTTGCGGTAGCGCATACTTTTTGGTTTGCTTGGAAGTCTCTCCAAGAGGATTACGATATCTTCGGACACTAAACCTTCTTGCCGAAAACCTTCCACAGGATGTAAATCCCGATAAAAACAAATGCCATGAGAACATAGGTGAAGATCGGAACTGTTGGGGCCTCTGGAAATTCAATCGGTCCACCGCCTGTTGCACTAGCCGACCGCCACCAACGAACGTCGATCCCCCGATTCGTAAGCGCATCCATCTGGTCGGTGGCTTCCTCCTCGGAGAGAGGGTTGTTGAGGAGGACAAGAGTCTTGGGTTTGAACGCTTCGTCCCGTACAAATGGACTCAGATCCGTGATCTGGTTGTTGTGCAGATTGAGTTCCACGAGATCTTTATGAACTTTCAATGGTGATACATCATCGATCTGATTGGAATCCAGAATCAATTTGGTCAGATTCGTCAAACTGTTGAGGGGGGTCACGCTTTGAATTCCGTTGTTCCCAAGATGGAGCCAGGTCAATGTAGATAGAGATGATAAAGGCGCCAAGTCTCGAGCCTGATTGGTAAAGAGATACAGTCTCTCCAACTGTTTAAGGCCAGCAAGCGGTGCCAGGTCCTCAATTTGGTTCTCTCCCAGATTGACTGCGCGAAGGTTGGTCAGGTTCGAAAGTGGCTCGATGTTCGAGATTCGATTCAGTCTGGCGTCCAGGATCTCAATTTGTGGAAGTTCGGAAAGTGGGGTGAGGTCTTCAACGTTGTTGACCGCGAAATCCAGGAGAATCAACTCCTTCATTCCAACAAGCGGTGAAAGATCGACGATCTCGTTTGCGTGGATGTAGAGTTCCTTCAGATGGACCATGGGTGCTATAACCTCAATGTCCGAGAGGCCATTGTCTCCAAGGTGGAGGAACTCCAGTTTCGTGAGAGCCCCAATCGACTCGAGGTCAAGGATTCGATTCTGATGAAGTCCGAGAGTTTTTAACCCAGTGCAGTATTGAATCCCTTCCACACTTTGAATTTCCGCATCTGTCGCATGTAGGACTTCGATGGATGCTAGATCCGTTTCTTCCAGATCACCCTCGGGTTTCTGGAGTTGGGTTCGTAAGGCTTGTTCAAAGTTTTCGTCCGGTATGTCCACGACTTCTGCATGACAGGGACTGATAAGGGTCGTAAGGAGAAGTCCAAGAAACAGAACAATGAGGGTGTTTGAGGGTGGGCGAGTCGATTTAAGTGAATGGAATCTCGGACCGACAGTCATGGATCATTCGCTCGATGCGTTTCGGTTTCGAGAAACCTCCTCCACCGCGTGAAGAAGTTCATCGAGTTGGAACGGTTTTCGGAGGATCTTGTCTGCCCCGTAAGCAGCCGCTTGGTCAATCTCTTCGTTCGAAGCGAGTCCGGTAACGACGAGGATCGACATCCCTGATGTGGTCTTACGGAGTTCTTCCAATACTTCGAGGCCATCCTTTCGCGGCATTCGAAGGTCGAGGATCATCACATCGTACACTTTGTTCTCGAGCCGTCCCATCGCCTCGATCCCGTCGGAGGCTTGCTCAACGACATATCCTGCATCCCGAAGGAAATCTCGCATGAGGTCGGAGAGTTGTTTTTCGTCATCCACAATCAGCAAACGTTTCTTCCCTGATTTTCGAACTGGGCGCTTTGTGGCTGATTTGGGAATCGGAAGAATTTCGGCTTCACCGGGGCAAGGGAGCTGGAGGGTAAAGGTAGTCCCTCTCCCAACCTGGCTGTTAACTGTCAGTCGCCCACCATGGCTTTCAATGATTCGGTGCGAGACCGCGAGCCCCAGACCTGTCCCTTCTCCCTCTCGCTTCGTGGTAAAGAATGGGTCGAAGATCCGACTGAGGTCGCTGGTCGGGATTCCAGGGCCTGTGTCGGTAACGTGGATGTTCACCATACTCGCACCATCGATGTACTCGGCCCGTACAGTAAGAATACCCTCCATGTTCATTGCCTGGATGGCATTGACAAAAAGGTTTACAAGCACCTGTTCAATCTGTCGGCCATCGACCCGAAGCTCCGGTACATCTTCCGGAACATCGATCATCGTGTCGACTTGGTTGTCTGGGAAACGGTGCCGGGCCATATAGAGAGCGTTGTCGATCAAGGGAGAGACTTTGGTGTCGGCTACTTCTGGTTCAGCGGGGCGCGCATAACCCATCAGATCGCTAATGATTTTCGAAATGCGCATCGTTTGGTTAATAATCGAATTGAGCGATTCTGCGCTGTCCGGGTCATCCTCGCTCATGAGAAGAATCTGCGCCTTACCCGAGATGACCGCAAGCGGATTATTGATTTCATGCGCTGCGCCTGCAGCGAGCCGTCCCACAGAGGCCAATCGTTCGAAATGGAAGAGTTGACGGTGCGCTTCGGACTCTCGTCTCAATGCATCAGTGGCCGATTCCGATTCCCGCTGGACACGCCGGAATAACCGCGCACGTTCATAGAGTTTCGCGGAAGCATCGAGCAAAGACTCGAGGTAGTTTCGGTACCGTGTCTGTTGAAGTTTGGAGCCGGTGGTGTCGAAGAAACACTCACCTTGAATCTCTTCGCTAATGACAATCGGTACAGCGAGAAGTGAACCCGATTCGAGGACGCGCATCACTGAATCGCGAAGGTTCAATCGTTTGCCGCTCGAAAGAACCGTTTCACCTAAGAGTGATACAGAGGAGCGCTTCTTGGCAGAGATATTCTCGCGCTCTTCTTCAACCAGATTCAAGACTCGGTAGAATGTTTCAGGCTTGGAAAGCCCCTCGCTAAAGAGAACCCCTTGGACACTCTGATATGAAGTGTCATGGGTGAGAACCAGTGCCCAGTTCAGCCCCAGGAATTCACGGATGAGATCGACTGCCTTGGCCATGACATCGAGTTCCGGTCCATCGTGACTGGATAGATTGGCGATTTCGGAAAGGATCTTGAGGAATTCCGTTCGCTCACGTGTTTCTGCAAGTTCAGCCTCGGAGTCCAACCCGCTAGTTGCGAGCAATCGGTTGGCATCTCTGAGAGATTTCAAGTAGATCTGAAGGGTCGGTGTTTCCAGGTCGAGCACCTCGCCGGCTGCCTGAACCCGGGGTAGAAGCTCCTCGGTAAAATCTGATAGATCATCGCTGTCGAAGCCAAAGTTCTGTTGGAGCCAAAGGTCGTCATTCTGCAAATACTGATTTCCGGCATTCCCGATTCGACTCCGGCGTACCAGATGGTCCGCGATATAAATAATCCACTCCAAGTGTCCCGAGTTTTCTGATTGGTCTTGGTAGGCTCCCGGGTTCTGATGGTGCAACCAGATAGCATTCCGGAATTTTTCGGGGAAGTTCCATTTTTCGGAGATCCACTTCCCGACCTCGGTATGAGTCACTGACAACATCTGTTTCTCGTGCTCGAGGAGTGTCTGGCTTCCGGCTGAGGCTCGTCGAATGATGTCTACATATTCGTCTGGCATCACCGTAAGGAGTCCGAGCTTCCCGATGTCGTGGAGTAGCCCCCCTAAGAATGCCTCCTCGGGTGAGGGATATGAAAAACGCTCAGCTAACATCTCGGCTGCTATCGCAACGCCTAAATTGTGACGCCAAAACTCATCCGGATCGAAATCCTTTGCCCAGTCAGCTTCCTGGTCCGCGAAAAGATCCATCACACTCACACCCAGCGTGATACACCGGAGCGCGTTGAGGCCAAGCATCGCGCCGGCATGATGGAGAGATGACACCTCTTTCTTTAATCCGAATTTGGCGGAGTTGGCTATTTTGAGTACCTTCGACGCAAGCGAGGCGTCTTTCGAGATCAAATCGGTAACTGAGGTCAGGGACACATCTGGATCGTTCCAGCGTTGAACCAAATCGACAGCGATCGCGGGGAGCGTTGGAAACTGCTCGAGTTGCAGGATTCTTTGGTTGACACTTTCCAGATTGGGTCTTTGGGCCACTGAACACTCCGACGAGGACAAGAAGTCGATAACCTCAACGCAATTTGAACTTACAGAGGGATTATCGGCCCTAATGTAGTGTCACTTGACGCCGAAAAAGTGGATTTTTCGGCGATATCTCGAGGGTCTTTGCTACTCTTTGCCCTTCAAAGGTATCTGAATCGAGTGGAGTTGTTTGGTTTGTCCCGATGCTTCTTTCATTTGGGAGACTACGGCCAACTCTGAGATCGTGCAATTTCTCAAATATTCTTCGATGTTCTTTCGAACCGCCATCCACCGCGTATGGAGCGGACAGGGATTGTCATCGCAGCATTCTGCCCAGCCTATCGCACATTCAGAAAAACCCTCCTGCGCGGACAAACAACCCATAACATCCCAAAGATTGACATTCTTTGGATCCAGGATGAGTTGGTATCCTCCCCCCGGGCCCCGGAGGGCTTTCACATATTTACCTCGGGCGAGGGATTTCATCACTTTGGAGAGGTGATGGCTCGAAATATCTTCGTGTTCCGCGATCTCGATCACACTGATTGATCGATTTGGCTCTCTACTGGCCAGATAAGTTAACGCGCGAATCGCATACTCGACGGGCTTAGCATACAGAAGGGCCATGGGGCGGGGTCCTTTCAGGGCCTGTAATGCCCAAGATTACGGTATTGTAGGCCGGCATTAGGATTTTAGTCAAGAAAATCGGTAATCAAATTCGAGATTCTCGTTATCACTCCCCGCAGTCGCTTCTTCCCAGTTCCTCGAACCTCAGTATCGGCAGGATTCAAAAAAACTTTAGATCATAACTTATTGAATTCTTTAAGTTTAAATAATTCAAGATTATATCAATTCTCGAATTCAGTTGACATGAAGCCAACCTTATGTTTTCATTATGGTTATAGATGATTCATTAAGAGAGTTTCTTAATGATGATTGAAACGGTCTTTCCATGAGGGGATCAGGAAACCGTTCGGCTGGGAGGGGATTCCAGCTGTGGTAGAAACAACTTGAGGGGGAAAAAAAGATGAGGAGAAGTCTCTTCCAAATGGGACTGCTCATCCTCGGACTGACTCTGGTAGGAGTCCAGGCCGTGAATGGAGTGGTCTATGAAACGCCGCATTATCGGGTAGCCGAGATGCCCGCAGTCCAAGAAGTCAGTTGGGGTGCCGGACAGGCGAATTGCGGGGTTCAGTCGAACTGTTGTCAACAAAACTGCGGGAATTCGGGATGTCAGTACTGTCCTTCGCCCGCGACCAAGTTGACCCGAGGCATCACCAATGTGATTACCGGGCCGCTGGAGCTGCCCAAGTATCTGATTGGTGGCGCATTTAATTGCAACACAAAGCCATTGGATGGTTTGGGAGTTGGTCTCGTACGCGGGACATCTCGGGCAATCGAAAGGGTGGGTATCGGTTTTTGGGAGGTTTTTACATTCCCATTCCCGGATTTCGAGCCATTGCTCTGTCCCGAGTATATTAGTCTCGAACCGTGTCTTTCCAATTGGCGGCGCGGGAATTACAGCGAAATGCCCTGCGGCATTTGTTGTAACCCATGCCAAGGGGCAGGAAGTTTCATGGGGGTGAGGAGTCAGGGACCCGTGCCACAGGCATCGGCGCCCGTCGCTCCTGCTGAAAGGCCAGCACCGGCGTTTGAGCAACAGCTCCAATCGCAAGCCGCGCCTCCACAAACAAACACAGCCATTCCGGGAAGTGGAACCAGCCGTGGGCCGGTTTCCTATCCTGACGATTATCTGAAATAGGATTTACCGGCGCGAGTTGCCGGATGGGTGGGGAGGGACAAACCTCCGACTGTCCTTCCCCATCCGGCTCAGACCCTGGAGCCAGCATCAGGAGGTTTTTGGGAAGGTCCGGGGGATTTTAACACTGAATATGAAGTTATCCGGGAAATCGGCTCATCGAGCCGAACTGGACAACACGCAACCAAGACCGTTTCATGCTTTAGCCCTCGGTTTGGCCAACAAGACGGGGGCATTTTTTTATTTTGCCGGGGAGGTTGCGATCGAGGGATCTGAATTATATGGGCGGTGGCCCTATCCAACAGATCATCACTTACCCGAAAGTTCCCTCTCCCGCAAAAACCTCAGCCTCACTGCGATCCCTAGGGTTGCCCAGAAGGCGATGTCGATCTTGTCGCTGGGGCCCAGGTTGTTGACCACACCGTGAATGAGGTAGACCACAACAATTCCCTCCAGGCCGAGAGCGATGCAGCGTTGACGAATATCCTCGCCAGCTAAATCCAAAAGACGACGGGTCTCCCGAAAGAAACAGAGGATGATGAAGGCGTAGGCGATAATCCCGAGAGTACCCGTCTCGGCCATGATCTCGAAATAGATGCTGTGCGCGCCCATCCGGATAGCGCCCTCGAAGGTGTCGACATAGAAGAGGTATTGCGGATAGAGATCGGGATAACAACCAAGCCCCACGCCGAGAATCGGATGAGTCGCCCACATCGAGAGAGCCGCCATCCAACGGTCGATCCGACTCTCGTTGGTGACATAACGTCGGTCGAAAAGGTTGGTGAAACGATCGACAAAGAGATGAGATAGATCGAGTGCGAATACCAGAATGATCCCGAGGATTCCACCCAGGACCAGGACCAGGATGAATTTCAGATTAAGTGTCGATCTCTGACGGTACCAAAGGTAGCCAACCAGTCCCATCACCCCCAACCAGGCTCCGCGGACAAAACTGAGCAAAACTCCCATTCCCAGCAGCCCGAATAGCAGAATCACTTTTCCCTTCCCATGGATCGGCTGAGACAACGATGGCAACAGAAACGCCACCGGGATGCACACCCAGGCGGCGTAGATGCAATGGTTGAGAAAGAACGGGTGGGCAATGTCCTGATAGATGGAGACCCCTTCGACAAACTGAGTGTAGAATCCATAAATCACCAAGGCCGAGGTTGAGAGCATCAGAAACTTGAACAAAGTCTTCGCCTGCTCCTGTCGTTCGACGACGACATTGGTTAGGAGGTAACCGCAGAGAAGGTACGAGGAGGTTCGAACGAAGGCTTTGACCGTGACTATGGGGATGGGGCTGACCAGCAGCGTAAGAAGCTGGATGCTAAAATAAACCAGGATCGCGAAGTGGAGCCGTGATTTGGCCCATTGGATCTTTCCTCGCACAAGAAAGCGGAGGAAGATCGCCAGGATGACAAGTGGGACGCAGGCCTCCGTGGGAAAAACAAGGTTCGTTCCATGACCCAAAAGGTTTGAGATTTCTACCGAGAAGGGGAGGAAAGTCAGAAGCAACAACCAGAGCCAGTAAGGTTGCAGCACCAGGCACCCGGCCGTGACCAGACTGATGATACCCCCAAGAACGAGGGGGTAAGAAGATACCGGCATGAGGACCGAAGCAGCAATAATCGAGAAGATCGCTGCCAAGAAGACCGCCGGTCCTGGTATTGCATTTGACTTTAGGTTTTCCACAACTCTCATGATGCCACAAACAAGCCCACCCTGTTCAGCCCCGCCCCTCCTGGAGGCCTTTTCCTCCAAGGTGAGCGAACTCTGGCCTGGTGGTCTTCCTCGGCGTGCAGTCCTCGCGGTCTCCGGTGGAGCCGACTCGACTGCACTGACACTGCTCGCCAAGGAATGCCTGCCTGGATGGTTTGAGCATTTGGTAGTCGCCCACTTTAACCATCATCTGAGGGAAAAAGAGGCTGATTCGGAGGCCAACTTTGTGAGAGGTCTGGCGGTTCGGTTCGAGATTCCCTTTGTCCAAGGCGACTGGAGTCCGCACGATCGACATACCTATCACCGGGTTGACAGAAATCTACAAGCCGCAGCACGCAAAGCACGATACTCGTTCCTTCTTGAAACCGCAGCGATACATAAATGCCCTGTCCTGCTCACCGCCCATCATGCTCGCGACCAGATCGAGACCCTCCTTCATAACCTCGCACGCGGGGGGAAGTCGGGGGCATTCGCGGGTATCCGACCACAAATCGACCGTGAGGGTATTCGGGTTCTCCGCCCCCTCCTTTGGACCTTCCCCGAAGAACTCCGTTCGTTCCTCGAAGATCGCGACCAAACCTTTTGCGAAGACTCCTCTAATGCCCACCCCAAATACCGACGCAACTGGATTCGGAATGAACTCCTTCCGAAACTTTCAGAATCGTATCCCTCTTTTGAAGGGGACTTACTACGAAGATGGAGTCAGTTCCGTGACGAATCTCTCCCCAACCAAACCCTTTTCGAAAAGCTAAAAGACCTGAGCCTCCGCCGCGACTCAGGCTGGGTGATTCCCCTATCTGGGTTGCGAAACCTGGATACAGACAAGCAAGTTTCCTGTTTACGACTCTTCCTCCGGGATGTGGTCAAAGGCCAATCGCCACACGGTTGGGATCCAATCCGCCAAGCACCCATGGAGAAATTATTGGAACTGATCAAGCGGGGAAAAGAAGGTGTGGTCAACCTTCCAGGGGGAATTCGAGTTGAACTGAAGGGCCATGGGGTGACTCTACGCACCGGGCGGGGTTGAAATCTTGACCCCTCACAGAGTCAGATTTTCGTAGGTTTGAACAAATGCATCCAAAGCATGTTGATCGAATAAAACGAATCGAACCTCTTCGACCGACTCA
>JAJDBZ010000138.1 GCA_029261095.1 Candidatus Omnitrophota bacterium
AATAAATAACAAGTGGCATTTCGCGAGGGAGGAGTTCGACCTTCTCGGGAATGTTGCCATCCTCAAACTCGGTGTAGGGGATGGAGAAAGCTCCAGGGATATGCCCCTCTGTAAATGCATCCACCGATCGGGCATCGACGAAGAAAGCCTCGCCGGACTCGTAAAGTTCCATGATCTCGGAATGGTCGGCTTTTTGTTCTTCGGGAACTTCGATTTCGAATTGACTCTCGCTCGCGACCATTTGGACAGGCTTGGGAGAAATCGCGTTGACACCGAGGCCGATACCGATCGATAACACGACAAGGATTAAGATCTGGATGAACGTTTTCATGGGAAGATATTATGAGATGCCCGATTCAAAGTACAAGTTCTCGGCATCCCTTCTAATTGGATATATTTTCCATGACAATCGGTTTAATTGGAAGAACAGTCCGCCCGCGATCCGAATTGCAGGTGAAGGAAGAACGAGAAATGAGCGAAATCAAGACAAATCTCTTTATCAACGGAGAATTCAGTCCCGGTAGCACAGGGAGAACCTTTGAAGTCAAGGAACCCTCATTGAATGAAACATGGGTCCATGTTGCCGAAGCCTCACTGGATGATGTCGAAAGAGCGATCCAGGGGGCTCACAAGGCCTTTGGCGAGGGTGGATGGGGAGTCACCAAACCGAATGAGAGGGCGGGTTTCCTCCGCGGAATCGCCAATGGAATCAGAGAAAACTTAGAAGAATTGGCGACCCTCGAATCGAGAAACGTGGGCAAACCGATCGGGGATTCGAGATGGGAAGTCAACGCTGGGGCGGAACTTTTCGATTATTACGCGGGCGCGATCTCCATTTTCGGAGGGGAGATGCCTCCGGTCTCGGCGCCCGGGATCGACCTGACTTTCCGTCAACCGATCGGAGTAGTCACCTGTATCGTACCCTGGAATTTCCCCTTCCTGATGGCTTGTGCGAAGGTGGCTCCAGCGATCGCGGCGGGAAATACGGTTCTCCTTAAACCGGCGAGTTACACACCACTTTCCGCAATCGGACTGGCTTCTGTTGCCCAACAAGCCGACCTCCCTTCTGGAGTTTTGCAGGTTATCAGTGGCCCGGGGGGCACAGTCGGGAACGCCATGGTGGAACACCCCCTAGTCGGCAAGATCTCATTCACCGGCGAAACCACAACCGGGGCGGAGATCATGAGGAAAGCCGCCAACAAGATTGCACGGATCTCTCTCGAACTCGGCGGTAAATCTCCGAATATCATCACTCAGGATGCTGATGTCGCCAAAGCGGCCTCGACATCGCCCTTGGCGGTTTTCGGCAACACCGGTCAGGATTGTTGCGCGCGCAGCAGAGCCTTTGTGCATGAATCGGTTCTCGACGATTTCGTGAATGGATTTATCGAGGCCACCAAGAAGCTGGTGGTTGGCGCTCCTCTGGATGACAAGACCGAGATTGGACCCCTGATTTCCCCAATGCAGCGTCAAATCTCCTGCGAATACATCAAACTCGGTCAGGAAGAGGGCGCGAAGGTCGCCTATGGCGGTAACATCCCCGATGCTCCCGATCTGGCGAAGGGGAACTACCTGATTCCGGCTGTCTTGGTGGATGTTCAAAACCAGATGCGAGTCGCCCAAGAAGAAATATTTGGACCCGTCCTCTGTGTGATCCCCTACAAGGACGAGGCCGCGATGATCCGTGAGGTCAACGACTGCAAGTATGGCCTGTCGGGGTCGATTTGGAGCGAGAACCTCTCTCGCGCCATCCGCATTGCGAAGGCGGTGGAGGGTGGTAACCTCAGTGTCAACTGCAACTCCAGCGTGTTCAACGAAGCCCCTTTCGGAGGATTCAAACAGAGCGGGATCGGTAGAGAGCGTGGGCTGTACGCCCTTGAGGCATTCACTGAAGTGAAAAACGTGTTTATCGCGGTGGACAGCGATTTCTCCACTTAAGAGACCTGCGCCGAGAATCCCTTCTCGGCGGAACTCACGGAGGAATCCCTTCCTCCTACTCGCCGGAAAGGATTCCGGCGGAAGTGGGAACGAGAAAGGAATCTCGTTCCAGGAACTGAGAGCATCGATGAAAGATGAGGAAGATTTGAAATGACCTTGCGTCGCGATCCGATAACCATTGAAGAGATTGAGAACCGTATACGTTCTGGAGAAATCGATACAGTCATCTGCGCATTTCCCGACCATCTGGGTCGGCTTGTCGGGAAACGAGTGACCGGAGCCTACTTCCTGGATTATGCCCTGACGCATCCCATGCACGCTTGCGCCTACCTTCTCACTGTGGATACGGAGATGACTCCCCTACCCGGATTTGAACTCACCAGCTGGGAAAAAGGGTATGGAGATTTCAGGATGGTGCCGGACCTCTCCACCCTGCGATACGCGAACTGGTTGGATCGCACCGCTTTATTGCTGTGCGATGTCCACGACGACGAAGCCGGAGACCCCGTGGAGGAGGCCCCTCGCAACATTTTGAAAAAGCAGATCCAGTCGGCCGAGGATAAGGGGTATGAGTTGTACATGGCCTCCGAACTGGAGTTCTATCTGTTCGATGAAGACTTCCGGGAGTGCCGTCAAAAGGGATATCGAAACCTAAATGCGACCAGCGATTACATTATTGATTATCACATCTTGGGGACAACCTATGACGAAGGAGTGATAGCCGACATCAGAAATCATCTCTCCGCGTCCGGGGTTCCGATCGAGTTCAGCAAGGGGGAGTGGGGACATGGACAGCATGAAATCAATGTGGTCTATGCCCCCGCGCTCGAGATGGCGGACCGTCACGCTATCTACAAGAACGCAGTCAAGGAGATCGCCGCGAGCCATGGGAAGAGTGTCTCTTTCATGGCGAAATATTCGAACGAAGCGGCTGGAAACAGCTGCCACATCCACACCAGCCTGGCCAAAAAGGAGACATTGGAGAATGCGTTCTGGGATGCGGATAACAATCAACCCAGTCAGGTGTTTCGTTGGTTCTTAGGCGGACTGTTGAAGGCGGAGAAGGAGTTGACTCTCATCTTCGCACCCACGATCAACTCCTACAAACGGTTTGAGGCGGGATCGTTTGCGCCGACCGCGATCGCTTGGTCGCGTGATAACCGGACCTGTTGTCTTCGGACAGTCGGTCATTCCGGCTCGTTCCGTGTGGAGAACCGAATGCCGGGTGCCGATGCCAACCCATACCTGGCTTTCGCAGCGACCATCGGAGCGGGACTTTGGGGGATTGAAAATCAAATCGACTGCGGCGATGCCTTTGTGGGGGATGCTTACACCAGCGAGAAACTCGAACATGTTCCGGGAACGATGGCCCAAGCGGTGGACGCCTTCAAGGATTCAGCGATGGCCAAAGAAATTTTTGGGGAGCGGGTCCAGAATTATCTCATTCATACCGCAGAGCTGGAAATCGCGGCCTATAACATCGCGGTGACCGATTGGGAGAAAAACCGATATTTCGAGAGGATTTAGCATCGACGCCACGAGGCGCCTCGGAAACTCTCCATTCTCCAGACGGAATCGAATTGAAAATCTCCGACAAACAGCTGGGACCTCCATTGAAAGAGAAGAAGTTTCAATCCTTTTTTGCAATCTCCGATTCCAGTTGGGTGGTTTTGGTGGTAGAATAACATCCTTAAAGTACTTTAAATTGTTAAGTGGAGGTGTTTCCGATGAAATCTCTCAGAGGGTTTACCCTTATCGAACTGCTCATTGTGATCGCGATCATCCTGATCTTGATTGCAATTGCACTCCCCAATTTTTTGGAAGCTCAGATTCGCGCGCGAGTCACCAAAGCAAAGGGAGAACTTCGATCTTTAGGTATCGCTCAAGAGTCTTATTATTTGGATTTCAATTTCTATCCTTCGGAGAGTGAACACGACGCTCACCAACGAGGAAGAACCGAAGCGGGGTTGTTTTGGTTGACTTCCCCGATCGCCTATATCTCCACGATTCCACTCGACCCATTTGGAAGGCAGGCGACTGAGGATGGAATCGATTATTATGAGAGCGGAGGGGCCGAAAATACCGATCAGTTGTGTCGGTGGTGCCTTGAGACTTGGGTCATTTATACCCTGGGACCTTCAGGGAATACGGAAATCAGTTCCGACGCCCCGCATTGGGAGTTACCGGGCGACGGGTCTGTGGATCAATACAGTCCGACGAATGGAACAAAGAGTTTCGGGGATATCTTCCTCTACGGGGGAGAATCTTTCTGGATCGGTGTCAGGCTCCCCAGAGGAGACATGAGCGCATACCGAGGAAATCCCTCCGCCCTCGATCAACCCTTGGTGATCAGTGGAGAACCCTATCTGCACAGACTACCGCCGAAATTATGATGAAAACTGGGGAGTCTTTCCTGTGGACTTCTCCTGCTGCTCAAAAAAAGGAGGAGTAGGTGTCAACCGGAGGAAAAAATAATTGTTTACATTTTTTTCCTTAAAGCAACTTCAACCGCTGCTGAACAGTAGTTGTCGACGGCGAGTAACGTTGCTATACTCTCTTGAGTGTTTGGACAAATTTATATTGTGGAAGAGAGGTTAAGAGATGCAGTTGAATAGTCAAGATTTTCATTTGATAAAATCCAGAGGTCCATTTTTTTCAGGCAAGAACCTAAAGCAGTTTAGAGGGTTTACCCTCATCGAACTCCTCATTGTCATCGCGATCATTTTGATTCTGATTGCGATCGCGCTTCCCAATTTCCTCGAAGCGCAAATGCGCGCTCGTGTCACCAAAGCCAAAGGTGAAATCCGGTCGCTCGGTATCGCGCAGGAGTCCTACTACCTCGATTGGAATTTTTATCCGTCCGAAAGCGAGAACGATCCCTACAATCGACCCCGACCGGAAGCAGGTCTTTATTGGCTGACCTCACCTATCGCTTACATGACCAGTATTCCTTCTGACCCGTTCGGTCAACAAGGAACTGGTGGCGAACTAACCGTTTATGAGACTGGTGGTTGCGAGGAAGGTGGACCTCCCTCCGGAGATAATTGCAGCTTTTGTCTCGCGACTTGGGTGATTTATACCCTCGGCCCGGATGGTGGAACTGAAATCGTTTCAGATTCGCCACACAACCAGATGTACGGTCCTGACAATTCGGTCGACCAGTACAGCCCCACGAATGGTACCAAAAGCAACGGAGATATTTTCCTGTTTGGTGGTGATTCATTCTGGATCGGTGTCGCTTTGCCGAATGCGAACCGAAGCATATACAATAATGCTGGTAGCTCATTGGATGTCGGATTGGTAGTGAGTGGAATACCCCATCTGCACAAGCTACCGCCGAAATTATAAGCGTTCGGAGACTACGATCAGCTAGTTTATTGGGTCCTCCCGCGAGATGGGTTTCCATTCTCGGGGAGGACCCTTTATTATCCCCACCGTTTGACATACAACCTTCGATGACCCCCTTTCGGTTGGCAGGATGAGTGCACCCCTTAGTGAATCTCCCTCAGCGAAAGATAGTCCGGGTAAAAATGGAGAAAGAGTTTGATGATGAGATTATTGATCGGCCTGTTCTTGATGGTATCGAGTATCGTGATTGGAAATGGAAAGCCCGTGTGGGCGGAACCTGTTGCTGAGGGCACACCCACATTTAAGACGCATGAGGTCGATGCCGAAATCGGAACAGGCCGCATGGTCAAGGCGGTCGATCTGGATGGCGACTCCGACCTGGATATCCTCGCGCTCACGAACGATGCCATTGTTTGGTATGAGAATCCCAGTTGGGAAAAACAGAAAATCTCGGGAGCGATTTCCGGAACATATATCTGCATGGCGCCTCAGGACATCGATGGGGATGGCCTTCCCGAGATTGCGGTCGGAGCGGGTTGGGATATCAACGAGACCCGGGCTGGCGGAAGTCTCTGGATTCTTTTCAGAAAGCCGGGTTCCGAGACGGGATGGATGGCCAAACGAATTGCAGAAGAACCGACCTTGCACCGTCTGATGTGGGCCGATGTAGAAGGTCATGGAAAGAAGGACCTGATCGCGGCGCCGCTCAAAGGGCGCGGATCGACTCCTCCTTATTACCGCGAACCAAGAGTTCGTTTACTCCAGTTCACCGCACCTGAGAATCCCTTTACCGAGGATTGGACAGAGAAAGTGATTGACGATGGTCGCTTGAGCATCGCCCATGGAATGGCCTCGGTGGACTGGGAAGATGACGGCCAGGAATCTTTATTAGTGGCCGCACTGTCCGGCATCAATCAGTTTCATCTCGATCCCGAAAAAGGATGGGTGTGGACTCTTCCCGCGGTCGGCAATCCGGTTCCCTTTCCGAGCTGTGGAGCGGGAGAAATCTCGGTAGGCGAATATGACGACAAAAACCCGATGCTCGGGACGATTGAACCCTGGCATGGCGATCAAGCGGTGGTCTACACAGTCAACCGAGACACCAAGAGGTATGTTGGGAGACGCGCCCTTTGGGACCGTCATGTAGTCGATAACGGTTTCAGAGGGGGTCACGCTGTGGGATGGGGAGACTTTGATGGCGACGGTCATGACGAGTTTGTTGCGGGCTATCGTGAACCCTCCGGAGAAGAAGAGACTTTTGGTCTAAATCTCTTCGACCTTCAACTGGTCAACGATTCCGTCGAAGAATCGGCGACTTTTAGTTCCGACAAGATTCCCCTGGACACAGAAGTCGCCGTTGAGGGACTGGATGTGGCCGATTTGAATGGTGATGGTCTTCCCGATATTGTCGCAATCGGTCGGTCGACTGGCAACCTGAGATTCTATGAGAATACTTCCGAGAAAAACTGAACGAGAACCCGACCCGGTTCTTAGTTCATACTTTGGTGATAGTACCGGTTTTTGATGAAGGATTTAAAAATTCGAGGAAGAATGGGATGTCGTATCGGCTCGCCCGAGTCTTCCGGTTCCAAGTTAGATTCCGCCACATAGGTGGTATGAGCCGCGTCATGGACAAGGACATGATACCAGGGTTGGTTCTTGTCGGGTTGAGTCTGATTCTTTTTCCACCAGTTTTCGTCTGCTTTGCAGATGGGGTCGCGATCAAAGACCACTCCGCGATATTTGTAGCGTTTGTGAAAGATGATCTGGCCGACCTCGAACTTGAAGTGCGAGGTCTTCTTTTCGGTCATCCGAGCACCTCCGATATCGGTTGAAGAAAATTCCGAACCGCCTGCTTGGCATCTCCATTCGCTTTCTCAATCACCTCCACCAAAGCGCTGCCGATGACTATTCCATCGATGTGTCCTTTGAGCGCTTTGGCTTGTTCGGGTTTGCCAATCCCGAATCCCACGACAGCGGGATGGGTGGTGAGTTCACGAAATCGGTCTAGAGTATTTTCAATCTCAGGAGGCAATTCGGCTCTCGCCCCGGTGATTCCCAACCTGCTGACATAATAGAGGATTCCGGTGCTCGCCAAGTCGATCTGTTTGACTCGATCTGGACCGCTTGTGGGAGCGATAAGCGGAATGAGATCGATGTTCGCTTTCTTGCATGACTCCTGGAACGGTCCGGACTCTTCGAGCGGGAGATCGGGCACGATAAACCCTGCGATTCCAGATTTGGCCGCTTGTTGGGCGGTCTCGTCCAACCCGAGTTGATAGATTGGGTTGTAGTAGGTCATACACACCACCGGCACCGTGAACGCGAGCCGCTCCTGCTCGAACTTCTCAATCAACTCCGCGAGAGTAAATGGGTTCTTGAGAGCCGCGACACCCGCCTTTTGAATGGTGGGTCCATCGGCGAGGGGGTCCGAGAATGGCATACCCATCTCGATAAAATCGGCGCCGGACGCGACTGCCTCTTTCATCAATTCGAAACTTGTGTCGAGGTCCGGGAAACCGGCCATGAAATAGGGAGCAAGGGCTGTACGACCGCGCGATCTCAGCGATTCGAAATACTCAACGAGGCGGCTCATTCGTTGCCTCCGGAATCGAAACCGAGGTGTCCGGCAACCGAACTGACATCTTTGTCACCCCTGCCGGAAAGATTCACGACTACCACATCGTCATTGGAAAGTGTTGGCATCAATTTATCGAGGTGTGCGATCGCGTGCGAAGATTCGAGGGCCGGAACGATCCCCTCTAAGAGACATAGAAGTTGAAAAGCTTCGAGGGCTTCTTTATCGGTCACAGATTCGTAATGGGCTCTTCCCGTTTGATGCAGGTGGCAGTGCTCAGGTCCGACGCCGGGATAGTCCAGTCCGGCCGAGATTGAGTGCGGGAGTTTTACTTGTCCACCATTTTCCTGGAGGACTTTGATATGACTGGCATGAAAGACTCCATTGGTTCCTTTGGTGAGGGATGCGGAGTGTTTGTCGGTACCGAGACCATAACCCGCCGCCTCGACCCCAATCAACTGGACTTCGGAATCCCCGATGAAAGGATAAAACATACCAATCGCATTGCTTCCCCCCCCGACACAAGCGATCACATGAGAGGGGAGACGGCCAAGCCGTTTCTGACAAGCGGTTTTGGTTTCTTCGCCGATGACCGCGTGAAAGTCACGAACCATACCCGGGTAGGGATGGGGGCCAACAACCGATCCAATGATATAATGAGTGTTCTCGACATGGGTCACCCAATCCCGCATCGCCTCATTGGTGGCGTCTTTGAGAGTCTTCGCTCCACTGGTCACCGGGCGAACCTCGGCACCAAGCATGTTCATCCTGATGACATTGAGGCGCTGACGGACTGTATCTTCCTCGCCCATGTAGACCACGCAGTCGTAGCCGAAAAGGGCGGCGACCGTGGCAGTGGCCACACCATGTTGGCCGGCCCCGGTCTCGGCGATAATTCGGGATTTACCCATCCTCTTGGCTAATAGGATTTGACCGAGGGTGTTATTGATCTTGTGGGCACCAGTGTGAAGAAGGTCCTCGCGCTTGAGAAAGATACGGCCGGTCCCATAGTGCTCGGTCAGTCGGCGGGCCTCATAGAGGGGGGTCTCGCGACCGGCGTAGTTGGTGAGAAGATCGCGGAGTTCCTCATGGAAGGCGGAATCTCTCCGTGCCTCCGCATAGGCTTCTTGCAGTTCGGCCAGAGCCGTCATCAAAGTTTCGGGCGCGAAGCGACCGCCATAGTCGCCAAAATATCCCCGCTCGTTCGGCCATTGATAGGCCTCGGTTGTTCCGGTCTGCGAGGCCGGGAGGTCCTGGGTTGTTGCCATAAGTTTGAAGATCCTTTGAAATCGTCGAAAGAAAACAGACGGAAATGAGCCAGCCCGTCAGTTATAGCATACAAAACCTTCACACGATTCGCGACCCACCTTCGTTCAGGCGATCGAGCGCCGGTCACTCGGGTGGGTGATTCTGTTATGCTTCAGTGTATTAGGTGGTTTTCCTCGTGAATTGGGGGAATGAGCTTTTTGAAGGGAACGAAGCACGAATGGACGATTTGAAGATCAGTATCAGTGGTATTCGGGGTATTGTGGGAAAATCTTTGACAGTAGACCGGTTTCTCCGGTGGATCCTAGCATGGGAGAACACCTTACCGGACGGACCCATCATCCTGGGAAGGGATGCCCGCCCCCATGGCGGCAGCCTGATCGCTCTCGCCCAGGGTTTGCTTGCCTACCGAGGGCGACGGGTGCTACTCGCCGGTCTAGTTCCGACACCGACTGTGGGAGTGCTTGTCCGAGACCAGAAAGCGGCGGGAGGGGTCATGCTGACAGCCAGCCACAATCCATTGGAGTGGAATGCCCTCAAGTTGTTCAATTCCGATGGTCTAATCTTAACTCCAAAAGAGTTTGAATCACTCCAACCCGTTTTCGAGAATCCTCCGGAAGTGGATGACTACTCCTTTGTACCCGGAGGAGAACCTTTTACAGTGGATGATTCCCTCCGCGCCCATTTCGACTTGGCGCTCAAACAGATCGATCCAGGTCTCATTCGTAGTCGAGGTTTTAGAGTTGCGGTCGATGGGTGCCATAGTGTGGGCGGAATCGCGGTGCCCGCAATTCTGCGCGAGGTGGGTGTCGAAGTTATTGAATTGGACTGCACACCCGATGGAGATTTCAGCCGTGGGTTGGAACCGATCCCTGAGAATATTCAAGGGCTTGGAAAAACAGTCATCGAGAACAAGGCGGATATCGGAATGGCGGTGGACCCCGACGCGGACCGCCTCGCTTTGGTCTCTGAAAAAGGTGAACCGATCGGGGAGGAACTTACTTTGGTGATGGCTGCAGATGCGGTCCTTGGGGCGGGAGGCAAAGGTCTGGTCGCCAATCTGTCGAGCACTCTCATCTTGGATGCGGTGGCGGAAAAGCACGGATCTCCGATTTACCGTTCGAAGGTGGGCGAGTCTCATGTCGTCGATCTCATCCACGAAAAAAAGGCATCGATCGGCGGAGAAGGAAATGGTGGCGTCATTCTTCCCGCCGTTCAAGGAGGGCGGGACTCCATCACAGGCGCCCTACTGGTGCTTCAGCTCTTGGCTCGTGAAAAGAAATCGGTCTCGGAAATGGTGTCATGTTATCCTCGGTCGGAGATGATTAAGTCGAAGGTTCCTGCGAGCAATGGCCTTTGGGAATCACTCCAAAAAAAGGCAGGTGACTGGTGGCCGGATGCCGAGGTCAACCGTCTCGATGGACTGAAATGGGTCTGGCCCGACAAGTGGATTCACCTGCGGCCTTCGAATACTGAACCAATCATCCGCATTCTCGCGGAAGCAACCGATCCGGAGGCTGCCAACCAACTGGTTGAGGAGCTGAAGGGGCGTCTTTAAGACTCCCTGCTAGAATCGACGGAACCCCGACAGAACCAACCGACCCGGAGAATATCAATTTATGGAAGAAATCAACATCAAACCGACATGCCGCCTGTATCGAGGAGATACTCCCTGCACGCCAAACAAACTGCGTGGAAAGGAGTGCCCGACCTGCGATGAATTCGATCCGATCAAGGAGAGAATTCTCCTCATTAAGCTAGGAGCTCCTGGAGATGTCTTGCGGACGACTGCTCTCTTGCCCGCAATCCGTCGGCGATACCCTCAATCGGAGATTTCCTGGTTGACCCGTCGGGATTCGGCACCGCTGCTCGAGAATCTGTCCGATATCGACAAGGTGCTGATCCTGGAGAATGACGGATTCTTGATGCCTCAGGGGGAGTGGTTCGATTGGTGTATCAACTTGGACAACGATCCGCTGGCAGCCTCGATGGCCAACCAGGTGCGCGGCGACGAACTGACCGGATTTCGAATGAGCGAAAGAGGGAAACTGTTTGCCACCAACAAGGAAGCCCGAGGGTGGCTACAGATGGCCTGCTTCGACCGTCTCAAAAAGGAAAACACTCGATCCTATCAATCGATCATGCGAGGAATCATCGGTGTTCCAACCGATGAAATCGATCCCGTTCAGATTTCACTGAGAGATTCCGAAATCGAATGGGCCACTGGGATTGTTTATGATTTGGGAATGGAATCGGGTACGCCGATCGCTTTCAACACGGGCTCTGGAAGTCGTTGGGTCACCAAACGCTGGCCGATGGAATCCTTCCTCGAACTCGGGCTTCTTTTGCATGAGGATGGGGGAGGGAAGATATTTCTCGTGGGGGGCCCCATCGAGGATGAAGCAAACGCCCTTCTTGCGATGGAGAGACCGGATCTGTTTGTTTATCCGGGGACATTCGAGGTCCGAAAGTTTATGGCGCTGCTGTCCAGGATGCGTTTGATTGTCACCGCCGATACGATGGCGCTCCACGTTGGATTGGGTCTACAGGTTCCGACTGTGGCCTTGTTCGGTTCCACATCAGCTCCAGAAATCGAGAGTTCGGGACCGCTCATCAAGGTGATCTCCCCGGTGGATTGCATCTGCTGCTACCTGAAAGAGTGTGACAAAGTACCATTCTGCATGGATGAATTGACTCCGGATATAGTAGCAAAACGGATCGAAGAAAAGGCTTGGCTTTCCGAAAGTTCGGTCGAAGGATAGAGCGGAGAGACTGAAGAGGAATTCCTTGCTATGACGATCGCGACCGCCTCTTGGATACTGGCCTTCCAAACCTTTCTTACAACTACGATTTGTGTCTGGGTGGTAAAGAGCATGGGCCTCCGGTTTGGGTGGGTCGACCGCCCAAACGATAGGAAGATCCATAGCGCTCCGATTGTCACTGTGGGTGGGCTCGGGATTTTCGCAGGATTGTTGACCAGTTTTCTCCTCCTGTTTCTATGGTCGGGGGATGCTCAAACGAGACGTTGGGACACCACAACCTTCGTGGTGACCTATCGCGAGTATGCCCATCTCTGTCTCTTATTCGTTTCTAGCGCCGTGGTGGTGGCGATCGGGTTTTGGGATGACACTCGGGGAACATCTCCTTGGTTGAAACTTTTTTTCCAGGTCGCGGCAGCGGCTGGATTCGTCGGCCTGCGGGTCACATCGTGGTCGGGTGAATTTCAGTTGTATATCGAAACGGTCCCCCTTGAGGAGTACCTGATCCGATTCGTCCTGCTGACTGGCTGGATTGTCCTTTTGCTGAATGCCATCAATCTGATCGATGGTCTCGATGGATTGGCGGCGGGGATTACCGGCATTGCGGCGTTCTGGTTGCTCATGGCGAACCGTCCTATGGAAAATCAATTTCTCACCTGGACTTGCGCGATGCTTCTCGGCGCCTGCATCGCTTTCCTGTTTTTCAATTTTAATCCGGCGTCAATGTTCATGGGAGATACGGGTGCGCTGCTAATCGGTCTCTGGATCGGGGCGGGTTCGATCGAGGGGGATTTCAAAACCATTTCCGGGCTGATGCTGGCCACCCCCATTGTCCTATTGGGAATCCCGTTATTGGAGGTGGCCTCCTCGTTCGGCCGTCGACTGAAGAAGCGTCAACGAATCTTTCAGGCAGACAGCCAACATATGCACCACCGGCTGCTTAAACTCGGATTCCGTCACCGGTCAATCGTCTTGTTTTATTACGGAGTCACTTTTCTGTTGGGGATGTTGGGGTACCTGATCGCTCCCGAATCCTTCAACGAACAAGGAGATCCGATCCCCCGCATTGCTAACCCGAAGATGGTTTATGGAATGATGGCGGTGATTGGCGGAGGGGTCTTCCTGGGGTATTCCGCATTGGTCTCGATCGAACGGCGTTTCGAATACGCGATCCTCAACATCACGCGCCAATACGAAAGTGGCCAAGACATCGACCGACAGCTTCATGAACTGGTTGATGAAGATGCTCTGGATGAAGCAATCGAGGAAGAGGAAAAGAATTAAGCCTTCTTCTTCACTGTCCTCTTCTTGACTGCCTTCTTCGAGGATTTCATGGCTGCTTTCTTTTTCGTAGCCGGTTTCGGTAACTGGTGGTAGAGGTCTTTAGAAGCCTCCAAGATGTTCCCTACATTCCGCTTGATCTCATCGTCCAACTCAAAGCCCAATTTTTCGACTTGGGCCAGGAACGCCTCCCAATCAGAATGTTCCCAAACCCCACTATTGGAACTGACAAACTTACCCGCTTCATCGAGCACTTTCTGAACTGCATTTTTGGATGATGGCATGAAACGTTCCTTTCCCCTCAATGTCGGATCGAGAGATCCGGCTGTCTGGTATTTTACATCAGAAGGTATGGGTTGGTGAAGCATTTCTGATAAGAGGGTGATTGGGCTGGCTTGGTGGGGATGGGTGGCCCTTCCCTTGACGGTTTGTTGAATTTGTGTTCAGATTTGTCAGTTGATTTGCATTCATTGACTTGATTCTTCGTTGTATTCCGTAAGAAATCATAGACATTGAAATTCTCAGTGGTTGCCATACCTCTAATCCCTGTTGTGTTTTTGCCCTGACAGTTCAATTTGCTGCAACTTGGGAGTGAATGGTAGACCCCGTTTGGAGACGCATGATAAAATTTCGTACGATTCTTATTAGTCTTTTTTCCATTGTTGCCTTAGCTGCGATTCCCGCACATGCAACAACCATTAGGGAAGTGCTGGTTCCGCCGAGCAATCCAGGAAACGCCTTTTCTGGAACCTTCTTCATAACCCCCTCGGTGGCCACCTGGGCGTTCGGCGTCGGAAACGACGCGATCCAAGACACTTCCATCTCAGGGATTGCTTTTATCGATGGATTAGAGGCGAACGACCATTGGATTTCCGCTCTGATTCACAAGACAAGCTGGGAGGCGGGATTCAATTTCGATTCGATCCGGCCGATTGGAGCCGATGCCCCTTCGTCATTTTCCATCGACACCAGCAGTGTCGCCTGGCAATGGGGAAGTACTGAATATGTGGCCTTCTATTGGCTCTCTGAGGATGGTGATGGCGCGAGTCCACTCGCGGTGCTCCAGCCTGGGACCGAGTATGACGCTTTTAAATTCTTTACCTCCGGTCCCAATTCCCCGTTCGCCGCATTCACTGCTGCCGATGGTGGGACCATCATCACCGGCGAAACGATCGTCCCCGGGGACATCCCCGAACCGACCACGATGGCGCTGCTCGTCACTGGCGCGGCTGGGCTGATCGCCAAGCGGCGGCGGGTGGTTTGAGGTTTTGAATAGATTCCCACTTTCGCGGGAATGACATGAATTGGCAAAAAGCCGAGGGAGAGATCCTTCGGCTTTTTTTGTGGGTGCGGAAATGATTATTTTTTTTACCAGAGTGTTCGGACGGGATATCGCTCGATCAGCGGATCGGGGGTAAGAATCGTCAGGGACTCTTCCAGAGCTTGGCAGACAAGTAACCGGTCGAAAGGATCTTTATGAAGAGAGGGAAGGTCCGCCAGCGGGAATGTGTGTTCTTCGGTCAATCCCAAGGGGAGGATGTCATGATCCACTCGAGCTTCCGGAATGAACTGCCTCGGAGGAACGGGTAGGTCGAGTTTACCCAAACTATGTTTCAATCCAATTTCCCAGCTGACAACCGAACTGAGGAAGAGGGTGGACCCTGGAGATTGAATGGCATCCCGACACTTTGACCCAAGCCGGTCCGGTTGCAGCGATAACCACAGAAACGTGCAGGTGTCCAGAAGCAGGTTCACTCTTCCTCCCCACGGAAAGCCGCCAGGATGTCATTCGGGAGAGGATCGAGGAATTCATCGGTCAACTTGAAATCGGGATACCGCTTCCCGGTCAATCCAATAGGACGCGGCTTCAGGTGCTTCTTCTCCTGGATCGGTTTCAGTTCGGCGATCGGGATGTTTCGTTTGCAGATGACCACCGTCTCTCCCTCGGCCACCTTCGCCAAGGTCGCCGAGAGGTGGGCTTTCACTTCGTGGACATTCATGCGCAACATCGGATCGACCTCCAAGTCGGCCTCGATTCATAGTAGGTCATGTTGTGGGTCATGTCAATGACCAAGTTCTATCTATTTCTAAAAATTGGAGGTGAGTCCGTTTCAACGGACTTCGCTCTGCGTAACGACGGAATTCATTTGGTTGCGGACTGGATCGCCCCGCTCCCTGCCATTTCGAGCGGACCCCCTCTGTCATTTCGAGGTGCAGCGAGAAATCTGATCGATCCACCATCTTCCGGGTTCCCGCTCTCCCGCGAAGGGTTAAAACCACGGCACTAGCCATATGAGATCGTCTCCGACGATTGAACTTCTCCAGTCCCGTTAGGGACATTTCAAAATAGTCCAGGGTTTCAACCCAGGGCGGGACACGATCGGTCTTATTTCTTTGCCGTTCTCCAAAACCCTCACCGCGGCCCAGTCCTCATCTTGATCGTGCGCCGGATCACCACCGGTCCCCGCCCCTGGCAGATGCGGGCAATTTGTTTCTTGGGAAAATCCAGGAGACAGATCATATCATCCAACTGAAAAACGATTCGGTCGCCTTCTAGAATTGTTCCATTACAGGGATACCAATCGAGGTATGGGATCTCCAG
>JAJDBZ010000139.1 GCA_029261095.1 Candidatus Omnitrophota bacterium
TGGGGGCGTCATTGGTTGGATGTCGTACGATACACCGACTCGTTCGATTCGCGGGCAGCAATCGAACAAGACATCGGGGAGTCGTACCGGTACCGAGATTGGGTCGTGGGCGCATTCAATCAGGACATGCCTTACGATCGATTTCTCAAGTATCAGATCGCTGGAGATCTCCTTCCCCCAGGAGGTAGCGACCACACCGGGTTCAACCGTGAAGGAATCATCGCAACCGGCCTGCTTGCAATAGGAAATTGGCCGGGAGGGGATGCTGACAAGGAGAAGATGGTTTCCGATATCGTCGATGACCAGATCGATGTGGTCACCAGAGGAATGCTTGGCCTGACTGTCGCTTGTGCCAGGTGTCACGATCATAAGTTCGACCCAATTACAACAGAAGATTACTACGGTCTCGCTGGCATCTTTTTCAGTAGCCACATTCTTCCCGGTCCTGGGAGAAAGACCGAGGGTTCTCCCGTGTTGCGGATTCCACTCCTACCAGCGGAAGAACTGGAAAAACGTAATGCCATTGAAGGACGAATCGGTGAGATTCAGGAGGAAATGGGGACGATCAAGCAGGAGGAAAGAAGGAGTTCTGCCGTAGCCTCCTTGGACCAGATTCCATCCTACCTCCTCGCCGCCCATCGATGGAATAATCCCAGTCCAGATTCGAAGCCAACGACCAACGGTGAAACTGATTCGAATTCTTCCAAAGAGATGTTTCAATCTTGGCTTCGATTTCTTGGTTATGAGAACGAGCAGCTCCTATCCAAATCAGTTTCCGACATTCATGGTAAACCAGGGGTACACGCTTGGGTCGGATTCCAGGATGCATCATCTCTCACCCTTAATACGAATGAGGAAGAGGTCAGCTACCTGACTATCACTCACCCTGGAAAGACAGTCGCAGTTCACCCTTCTCCCCAAAACGCGGTATCAATTTCCTGGAGGTGCCCCGCCAGTGGGACTTACACGGTCGAAGGTCGGGTTGAGGACTTAGATTCCTCGTGTGGTGATGGCGTCAGTTGGAGTCTTTCGGTGGCAACAGAGGAAACAAATAATATTATTTGCCAAGGAGGTTTTATTAATGGCGGCATGGAGTTGTTTTCGAACGCTGCTGGTTCGGATGCACTCGAATCTATGGAAATGAAGGAAGGTGATCGACTAAAGGTCACCATCTCGCCAAAATCCTCGCATTCTTGCGATACCACGTTGGTGGATCTGACTCTTTCAGGGGAGTCTCCTGAATTGGGTGTGTGGAATCTAACGCAAGACATTCTCGATGAGTTCCATCAAGGCAACCCACACGCGGATCGCTTTGGCAATGAGGGTATTTGGAGTTTCTTGGAATCCACTGAGAAAGGGAAAGGTGGTCAGGGAGGGGAAGCGCTCCTGGAATTATGGGCAAAAGAAATAGGGAAGGTTTCATTGGACGCCGACCCACTGGGAGAAACCAAAGACGTTATCGAAGAAGCGTCTCACCGAGTTGCCCGGATGCTCCAGGCACATGCTGCACTCGATGCAACAGCTCAAGCCGTCGCTTCCGATCAACCCATTGGAATCGCCTTTCAATCGATGGTGTCCGAAAGGAGTCCTTTAGTTTTCGCACTCGATCCCAACCAGTTTGGTGAACCGAATGCAAATCGTTGGAAAACTCTTCACGCGGAATTGGAAGATCTGAATACAGACCCCAGACCCCCGCTCGAATACGCAAACGGCATTCAAGAGGGAGGTGTTCCCGATACAGAATATGTCGGGGTTCAGGATGTACGAGTTCATATTCGAGGTCGATATGATCGATTAGGTGACCTCGTTCCCCGCCGATTCCCCGTCGTCCTGTCTGGCGAAAACCAATCGTCGATTCAAACTGGCAGCGGGAGGACTGAATTGGCGGAATGGATATCCAGTGCTTCAAACCCGCTGACAGCGCGAGTTTTGGTTAATCGAGTTTGGCAACATCACTTTGGCGAAGGTATCGTTCGGACACCGGGCAATTTTGGGGAATTGGGGGAACCACCCACGCACCCCCGACTGATCGATTGGTTGGCACAGGATTTCATCAACAGCGGTTGGTCGATCAAATCACTCCACCGTCGAATTCTTCTGTCTTCAACATACAGGCAGGCCAGTAAACCCTCCATGGACGCGCTTGAAAAGGACCCGTCAAATCACTGGCTATCACATCAGAATCGGCGCAGGCTTGAAGCTGAATCCATTCGAGATGCCCTGCTCCAGGTCTCGAATTCCCTCGACATGACTCGCGGAGGTCCCCCTTTCAAAGAATTTTCTACCCCGCGTCGAACCCTCTATTTCAAAACGGTTCGTTCAGACCGGACCTCTTTCAACATGTTATTCGATGCGGCCGATCCAGCAGCGATTGTCGATCGTAGAATCGATTCCACTGTCGCCCCACAGGCCCTCTTTCTTTTGAATAACCCGTTCGTCCTTGAAGTGGCTAAGGGAATCGCAAACGAAAGTATGGGAAAACAAGTCTCCACAAACCGCCAGCGAACCGAGAATCTTTATGAGAAGCTTTACTCTCGTCTCCCTAACGATGCTGAAATGGCAATCGGGGAATCGTTCCTCGGGGGTGAAGAGAGTCCCGATTTGGACGAATGGATTCGGTACTGCCAGATCCTCATTTGCGGCAACGAATTTATTTATTTGGATTAGGTCATGTTAAACGATCAGCAATTTGATTATAATTCTCAAAAGTTTGGACCTATCTCGTGATGCGAAATTCTTATTCGAGACGTCAAGTTCTCAAATCCTTTTCTAACGGTTTTGGAATGCTGGGGTTGGCGGGACTCCTCGGGCAAGATGGTTTTGCCAGCATTTCAGGGGGAGGTTCATCAACCAACCCCCTTGCACTTCGGCAGCCCCATTTAACTCCGCGCGCGAAGAACGTCATCTTTTTGTTTATGTCCGGGGGGCCTTCCCACGTCGACCTCTTCGATCCGAAACCGAACCTTCAAAAAAACACGGGGGAACCGCTTCCGTTCGAAAAACCCAAACTTGAACGAACCAAAACCGGCAATCTACTGGGATCTCCATGGAGTTTCCAACGCTATGGAGAGTCCGGTATTGAGGTGAGCGAACTCCTCCCGAACCTTGCCACATGTGTTGACGACCTCTGTGTGATTCGTTCCATGGTCGCTGATAACATCAATCACAATGGTGCGTGTCTTCAGATGAATACGGGCGAGCAGGCTTTTTCCCGTCCCAGCATGGGTTCCTGGTTGCTATACGGTCTCGGGAGTGAGAACCAGAATCTTCCGGGGTTCGTGGTTTTGAGTCCCGCTCAACCCGCCCAGGGTGCTCCCCTTTGGGGTTCAAGTTTTCTCCCCGCCGCCTATCAGGGAACCCTTGTGTCAAACCTCGCTAACCCTGTTGCAAATATCGAGAACCCGAGGTCCGATTCACAGGCCCAACGCGATCAGCTCGATACTCTCAGGAAACTCAACGAAATCCATGAGGCCCAACGACAGGAGGACAGTCGGTTAAGCGCTAGAATCGAGTCCTTCGAACTTGCATTCCGTATGCAGGCCGAGGCGCCCGAAGCATTTTCGATTGATTCGGAAACAACCGCAACAAAAAGAATGTACGGGTTAGACAACTCGACCACCGAAATTTTTGGAAAGCAGTGCCTGATGGCTCGACGGCTCGTTGAGAGGGGCGTCCGGTGTGTTCAGGTCTATCACACTCAAACCGAAAAGCGCAGCAGTTGCCAACTTTGGGACCAACATGGTGGATTGCGTCAGGAGTTGCCAAATAATTGCGCCGCCACTGATCTTCCAATTGCAGGACTCATCAAAGATTTGAAATCGCGCGGACTACTCGATGAGACATTGGTCCTTTGGGGAGGTGAGTTCGGGAGGACACCTACCGCCGAGGGAGACAATGGACGCGAGCATCACCCCTTCGGGTTTACCATGTGGATGGCGGGAGGAGGAATCAAAGGAGGATTGGCTTATGGAGCTACCGACGAATTCGGTTGGCACGCGGTCGAGAACCCAGTCCATGTTCATGATCTCCATGCGACGATTCTTCACCAATTAGGGCTCGATCATGAAAAACTCACTTATCGTTATGCGGGGCGCGATTATCGCTTGACCGATGTCTACGGAAATGTGGTCAAAGAGATTTTGGCCTGAATCCAATTCCGTCATGATGCTATCCCGAGTACTTCTATATCGGAAGGAAAAACCCCTAGTGTGGAATCAAATATTCGATCGCCGTTGAATAGTGGCTGCGATGGGACTAAGAAAATCAAGCGCGTGTTCTAAAATCGGGATTGGCACCCAATCGGTAAGGGCTTAATCAGGCACTCTGCGGAACGCATTGGGGTATTCCGACCCTAGAGCAGTCGTTATAGTGCTTTGTCAACAGGAAAATTAGGTATGAGGGACTTTCCGAGCACTCCCTATTTATTATCTCTACTGGTCAATTTATAGTCTGGCCAATCAGCTTAGCAGTCAAAGGAATCCTCTTCGAAATGATTGAAAATATCGCAACCACTACGCCGCCTTATCTATCCGCTCCCGAAGAAAAATTGGAAGTGATAGAAAGTATCCAAGACCATATCGCAGACCAACTTTCTCTGCTCTCTCTCCCAGGCGACGAGAAAAATTGGCAACCCACCGATTTTCTTCCCGATTTTGCGAAAGACGGGTGGGAGAAGGACTTAGAGGAATTAAGGGAATCGGCGAGAGGTCTCCCAGATGAAACACTTGTCGTTCTAGTTGGGGACATGATTACCGAGGAGGCCCTTCCGAACTATTCCGCTGCGTTTAATCGATTTGCGGGAGCCAACGACAAAACGGGGTGCGATGAATCGCCCTATGCCCGGTGGGGGCGCGCCTGGGTCGCCGAGGAAAACCGACACGGCGATGTATTGAATAAATTTATGTATCTGACTGGTCGTGTGGATATGCGATCGATCGAGCGGACCATCCAACATTTATTGGTCAATGGATTCGACCTCCAGCACGATGGCGATCCCTACATGGGGTTCGTTTATACATCCTTTCAAGAACGTGCAACCAAGATTTCCCATTCAAACGTGGCGAAATTATCTCAGAAAGCGGGATTCAAAGACCTTTACAAAATGTGTAAGCTCATTTCGGGAGATGAAGCGCGTCACGAGGAAGGTTACAAACGTTTCATGGACAAGATATTTGAAGTCGATCCAAATGGAGCGGTCCTTGCCTTCGAGGCTATGATGAGAACCACCATTACGATGCCCGCTCAGCAGATGTTAGACGACCGAGACCCGGATTTATTTGAACATTTCGAGATTGTGGCTCAAAAAGCGGGTGTATATTCCGCCCATGACTACGCCGATATTATCGACCATCTGATCAAGCGCTGGAAACTCGAAACCATAACTGGATTAAACAGTGAGGCCTCCGAAGGGCAGGAATACTTGTGTAAGTTATCCGCCAGATATCGGAAACTGGCCGGACGAATCGATAAGAAAGTGAGAGACTATCGGCCCATCCCATTCAGTTGGATCTTCGATCGGGCCGTATAGTTTCAACTGAAATCCTTGAATACTCTAAGAAGAAACTCTTGCTGTGGCCAGATTTGGGAATCTCAAAGGACTGAAAATCTTAATTTTGTGTCAAATCGAGTAGTATAAAGCGTTTCAGGTCGATGATTCGACAGAAACAGGCTATTCTATTATTCTAGGCGCTAGAAAAATGAGAAGACCAGTTCCGGGGGTAGGATCAATGAAGTTTATTTGGGCGGTAGCATTCACTCTTGTTTCGACAGTTATCTCTCCCTATTTCCAATCCGGGTCGTACGCTGAATCTGCGGATCGGGTGACTGACTTCGATCCTGTTTCTGTCGGGGAAGCTAGTTACATTGACCTCATGGATGAAATCAATCGGTTGATGGAAGTCAAACCGGAAGACATCGCAGAGAGCAAGGAAGCGGTCAAGGTATTTGCGCGATTTGAAAATATGGTACGCGGCCTCGTCAAGATCAATGATCTTGAGACCGCGGGAAAATTAACGGATCACGCAAGGAGACTCTATGGCGATCAGATGCGGAGTGCATTTCTCGCTGGATGGGTTCAGGGACTGATGGGAAACCGTGAAGAAGCCGTCGACCTCCTTCTAGCGGGTCTTGGTGAGAAATCCGATATTCTCCCCGACCCCGATTCATCAACGCAGGGTGAGATCAAAACAACGCTAGCCGGATTCTTGATCGAGATGGGCAATCCGGAAAAAGCCGTCGAATACCTCAAAGAAATTACCGAAGGTGAGGAGACTGGTGCGCTTGTCCATGACCTTGCCGGTTTGGCGTACCATCAGATCGGTGATGCCTACTATTGTTCAAAATCCTATAAAGAAGCGTTGCAAATCGATGAATCTCTCGCATCGGCCAACGATTACCTGGTTTATGCATGGGCTGAGGATCAGTTGAATCGACCGAAACGCGTCGATTCGGTATTAAATAAAGGGATCGAACAGTTCCCCATGGAGGCTGGCCTCTATTTTAATCGGGCAGCAAACCATGAGATCCTTGGATCGAGTCGAGAAGCATTTCATGACTATCAAATGGAAATACTGGTCGGCGGCCTGGCTTCGGCTTTTTCCGAAGAAGCAAGATCGCGGATCAACAAGATCATATCCATTCAATCGAAACTCCCATCACCTGATAAGGAACTGATGAATGTCGCTTATTATATGAAAGCGAAAGAGCAAATCTCCAAAGTAGATCCTTCTCTCCTTGAAGATGTAGATACGTTCAAAAAACAAGAAGAAAGAATGGATAGTCTTTTGAACAAGGCGATGGAGGGGAATAAAAATCACCACCCTTTTCTTGTTTACCTGAAAGCCGAACGCTTAATGGAGATGGAGAAATTTCAGGAGTCTATCGATCTCCTGGAGGCGACTGTTGAAAAGTATCCTGGGCAGGTCCTTTTTGAAATCCAGCTCGCACAGTCTTATGCAAAGGTGGATAAGACACAAGAATCCGAAGAGTTGATCAAAAAAGCACAACTTGCCGCACCCAACCACTGGATCGTCCGCGACACATTGGGGCCTACAGCGAGTACTCTCGGTGCCGGATACTAACCCTTACGGGATCTAACCTTTCTGCGCGTTTCGCCAAGATTGAGAACCTGGTTCTGCCATTTTGTGTCCGCCGCCAGTTCCTCATCCCTGGTCGCATATCCACTCCAGAAAGCCGCTAGCCATTTCTCTCTGTCGGGAAAATGTGTTTCCCATTCAACAAGAACTTTTGATAGGTCGCGCTCCCTCGAGGGAGGATCGCCTCCCAAGGTTTGTTTCGTCCATTTGGAGATAACCGAAGGGCTGCGGTCGAGTCGTGGAACATCGATCAATCCGAACGATGACAAGTCTTCGGTCACATAAAAATGTTTGAGACCTGGGCTTCGCGCAAACAACCCCATGTCATGAAGTCTAGCAAGAGTTGCTGTAATCCCGCTAATCATCTCACATGCTCTATCAATTGGCATCGGGAGCCTATCTGCACACGCGGAATAGCCCGTGAGGTTTTCCAACAAAAGGAATGATGCTATTGGTCCGAATGGTCCCGGGGTTTCGCCCAGTGCAAGTGGTTGGGGTGCCACGATTCCTCCCTTGAGCAATGTCTCGAGGTTTCTTTTCTCGCTGGTTGCGCGATTTCGAAGAGCGAATCTTCCAGGAAGGAACCGAAACGGACTGGATTCAGAAAACCTCCAACGTTTGAGGTAAACAGGTTGACCCACTCCAGGAGGCTGTAGTTTGAGTACTTGGCGATCCCCTCGGTCATTAATCACCGATCCGGGGAGGTCGATTCTCCACGCATCCTCGACCCTCTCGATTCCTAATTCCCTTAACACTCCCGTTCCACGCGTGTGGATCCAAATTGAGGGCATCAGGTTAGTCACCGCTGGAATCGATATCGTCCCATTGAAGAATCGTGTCCTCTGGGAGATTCGATTTAGATTGAGTTCCGATGATTCGCCCCAGTTTTGTAGGAGGTATACCGGTTCCAGGTCGCTTCATGATCAAATTTTCTTCCGAAAAGGACTCTCCCGCCGCTACAGGTTTAGAGGTAACAATACTTCTTCTTGCAAACCGAAGAGAGGGGACTTCGCTTTCGAGAAGCGTTTTCTCCCGTGATCCATATAGGTTGCGCACGTTCTCCATCTGCTTGAGAAACACTCTTAGATCATCGGGGTCCATGGCGTGATAGTGATCGTTACCGGGAAGTGTCTTGTCCAGAGTAAAATGCTTTTCGATAACGCAAGCGCCCAAGAGGACACTGACGACTAATTCCAAGAGGTCTGCAGAAGGTTCCGTGTGATCGGAATAACCTATGGGAAGGTCGGGGAACTCATCTCTAAGACCTTGGATCATTCCCAGATTAGCGTTTTCCTTAACCGTGGGATAATTTAGAATACAGTGAAGTAAGCAGATTTGGATATCCTCGCTTCCGTCCTTCACAAACCGAACGGCTGACCTAACTTCATCCAAAGTGCTTGCGCCAACAGATAATAAAATGGGCTTGCCCTTGCTCGCAACCTTTTGAAGAAGAGGGGTGTTGGTAATATCAGCGGATGCGATTTTGAAAGCGGGCATCAGTCGATCCAGGAAATCTACCGCTTCTAAATCAAAAGGTGTCGAAAGAAATGGTGCTCCAAGACTTTCGGAATACGCCGCCAGCTCCTCGTATTCATCCTGGCCGAAATGATCGAACTTGAGAAACAATTCATGTTGTGATTGGGTCGTCTCCTTCGTGGTATCCCAATACGCCGGCGAATCCTTTGCCGCGATTTTATCCGCTTTGTACGTTTGAAATTTGGCCATGTCGGCGCCTGCTTCGATCGCCTCGCGCAACATCAATTTCGCACTATCCATAAGCGATATTCCCCGAGATGCCGCGATGTCATAAAAGTTGACCCCGATCTCAGCGATAATGAGAGGATCTAGCGATCCCGAGGTCAGAATTTTACCTGCTATTTGCATGATGGGAAATTCATTTCCTTCCCGAAATCGATTCGAGTCTATTTTTTTCATCATAAGATTCCAGAATCAACCGGGTGACTCGGTACACCCCATGAGCCAAGTCGGTCTCGGCCATTCTATCAACCATTTTCTTTCTCAATTCGTAATCTTCACAGAGTTGTCGGACTTTTCCGAGCAACTGCTGATCCGTGACCAGGGTTCCGAGCCCGAGACTCTCAAATCCATTGTGCGAATGCCCAAAAGCATGTTGAAGTTCTCTCTCGTTTTGACCCATGAGAATTGCGGGCACTTGCATTGAAGCCACTTCGTACATGGTTCTACCATATGAGGTCAATACCAGATCAGCCGACTTAAATTCCGCTGCCATCGATTTCACATTTCTCGCGATCTCGATTTTCTCGTCAAGTCCTCGGCTTTCAACTGTTTGTCTGAGCTCTACCTCGGACTCGTCTGGATATCCGAGTCCCAAGATTATTTTCATTTGGATATCCTGGGATTCTAGGAAATCGCCCAATGTGAGTGTGGATTTAAGCGTGAGATTCGAGGGGTCCGCTCCCCCAAATGTCACCAAGATCCTCTCGACTTTAGGGGAATCATAGCGTGGACGTGTGTGTGCAAATTCATCTCTCAGGCAGTAGTAATCCGGCCCTGTGTAGACATGGTCGTAGGGATGATCGGTTTCATAGAGCGCATTGACCACCAAATCGGCCTCCTCGAGCCCTGTCCCAAGGTCTTCGAAATTCGCGACATATATTCCCGCTTTTTGAAAAGGAACTACATCATCAAGCGTTGTATCGAGAATGTCATTGATCAGAATATCAGGAAGGTAGTCTAGGATTCGATCCTTCAATTCGATTCGAGGTCCAACCTCATAAGGATAGAATGCATCGCTCACCGCTTTCTGTGCCTCAAGATGGCTCTCATCGAGAAAGAACCGGAGTTGATGATCGAGAAACCGGTTGGCGAGAAGAAGCATCCGGTAGACATGGCCGTAACCTATTTGGCGATACCCATCCACACGTATTGCGATTTTCTTGGATCGTAGGGTCCCTTCCGCAATCCACCAATCCTTCATTGTATCGATATCGAGCGCCTCATTCTCCGGAATGTCGAAGACCTCGACACGCTCCCCAAACCGACTCTCCTCAGTCACATACCTCATTCTTGAAAGAAAAAACGCGCCGGTCTCCCGATAATAGGGGGGGAGTTCCTGGCGATTCACTCGTTTTTCATATGCGGGGACTATTTTCGAATCTTTCTCCACCCATGCCAATCTTGGATCGTTGACCACTGAAATGAGCGTATCAATAGTGGGTTCTTCAATCATCCTTTCAAATGCAGCGCGCAAAGTATCGGGTTTCAAAAGAGGGCATGTCGGTTGTAGGGTCGCAACTATATCGTATTCCTGCTTTGAACCTTGGACTGCATCATAAATCACAGGATCCAAGGTCGCCAAGTCGTTGGCCAGGCGATCGGGCCGATTATGGACCTCAGCGCTATATTCTCGTGCAATATGGGCAATCTCTTCATCCTCTGTGCTGACTATGACTTTCTCAAAACAGCCGGACTCCAGTGCGGTTTGAATCGCATAGGCAATCAGTGGTTTTCCGTTCAAATCGCGGAGATTCTTCCGGGGTATTCCTTTGGAGCCTCCCCTTGCGGGTATGATACCTATTGCTCTCATTTTATTATTCCGATTCATTGATTGATTCTCATGCTGCCCAAAGGTTTGTCCTGGTTCGATGAAAAATACCACCGAATTCCTTCAATAAAAGAGGTGCTGACCTATTCGCCATTCCATACTCCTATGGTGAAACTCTGTTTTGAGTTATTCTCCGTATCCGTCCTGCTTGGAAACAAGGGGAGGCTCGAGAAGGCATAGGGTCCTCTTGCCCTGCCAGAACAAGAGGGTTTCCAGAGGACCCAATTGTGGAATGAAAATGAGGGATGAACCAGTCAGGCAATCGATCTAATCGAATCGACCGAATAAATTTTCATCCTAGAAGGATCAGCATGGTTTACGCGAAATACCTGGAGAAATGTCAATCCATTCAAATGGTCTTAACTGATGTTGAGTGCGTACTGACCGATGGTGGCGTTTTCCATGGTGAAAAGGGCGAGGAATTTAGAAAATTCAACCACCGGGACCTGATGGGAGCGACGCTGCTCAAACAAGCAGGGATCCGCATCGGAGCCATTACAAGCGGCCAGACTCAGTCGGTCCACCGTGGAGTCTCAGGATTGGGGTTCGATTTCCTTTATCACGGGATCCAATCCAAAGTGGGCGTTATCGAACGGATTCTCAAGGAGTTTCCAATCCATATATCCGAAATCGCATACATTGGTGATGACTTCACAGACCTTTCCCTCATTGACAGAGTCGGTTTTTTTATGACTGTTCTTTATGGCAACCCGCATCACCGTAAGAAGGCTGACTGCGTCCTTAAAGTGAAGGGTGGTGCAGGAGTCATTCGTGAGGCGGCCTTGATGATTCTCAATGCCAAGGGATGCTTCGAGAAGACTGTTGAACGGTTCCTGGCCGTGGAAAAAGATTTCCCAGACCCTCCTCCTCTCATTCAGAACTATCTGGAGTTTAATGGCAAAGCGATCAAAGAGGACTCGATTACCCCTGAGTGAATATCTCTTTGTTTTCGGGAATGATATAATTGACCAAGACCGCCCTTGATCGCCCGAGTTGAGGGCTCCCACGGTGAAGACCGCGAACATCCGCAAGCACCAAACTCCCCTTTCCGCCCACAATTTTGACTTCCCGATCTAAGATGGTTTTGACATCTGTCTCAAAGAAAGTGGTCGGTGCATCGTCGGGGTTCCCCAATATCTGTTTCTTGAGTCTCAGGGCGTGGTTTCGATGCGAACCCCGGATAAAGGTAAACGGTCCATTCGACTCGTCAACGTCGTCGAGGTAAAGAAAGGATTTGAACTCTTTTGTAAAGCAGTCTACATGGAAGGTTCGAGTCACACCGGTCGATTCCGGATTGTGTTGAAAGATCATCATCCCACTATAATATTGCTTACGGTAGTACGCTTGAGCGATCTTGAGGGGGAAGGGATCATGGCGAAAATCCTTGGTTTCGGGGATGAGTTTGTCCACATGATTGATCCGAACGATCCCTTCATCGTATCCACTTCCGGTGCGATGCCGGAGGTACGCGCCCCCTTCGAAATCGACATCTCCCTCGGAGACATGCTCATAGAGTCGGGTCCGTAATGCCTCAACTTTCTCTGGCTCCCAGTAACCTTCGATGACGCAGAACCCATCCGCTTTTAATTGGTTGAGGTAGCCGGTCTCACGCTCGTTCAATTCTGCGGCGTCTCCGAATAGAGATCCTCGAAGGTAGTCTCCGATATCGCCGAAAGTGATTGTCGCGGCACCCTTAAGGTTTCGAATCAATTTGGCCGTCATGACCGTCGCTTTCATTCTCGAAATAAA
>JAJDBZ010000140.1 GCA_029261095.1 Candidatus Omnitrophota bacterium
AAACCCCCAGAAGAGGCCGATAGGAATCAAGAATCGCCAGATTGACCAACCTTTCTTAGAACGGGACCCAAAATAGATTGAAAATCCGGTCAACAAGGGGACCCAGCTGGCGACAAAAACCAATATCGTGAAGGTAATCTCTTGGTCTGGCCTTCGACCCGGCCACGCGAAATTGCACCAAATCAAAGTTCCCGCCAATCCAATCGCCATTCCTTTAAAAACCAACCCCATAAAGTATATCCATTTACCGAAAAAAATGCTTTTAGTCTCGATGGGTGAGGCCAGAAGGAAAGTGGCGCAATCGCGGTCGCGCTCTCTGCGCAGCGAGTTCGCCGCGAAGCCGACCCCGGCCAAGAGGGCGACCGCCGAAGTGACCGGGAAGATGACCAGACCATACTCGGTAATCGTCCTTTCACCAGCGACAACAAGAAAGAGGAGGTAGGCAAGAATCATAATGACGAAGATTCCGAAAAGGATAAATTTTGAGACCCTCCCTTTCTTAAAGAGTTCACGATCCTCCAGATCGTAGAAGACGATCCAGCGCCCACGAAACCATCCCCTTTTCGCCCGACCCGATTTAAGCCACCGAAAGAATGAGGGCAATCCACCCTTGCGGTCGAATTCCACCGCAGAATCCACTTCTTCCGTCGTCGAATTCCAACCTTTTACAGCACCCGTAAACAAGACGACCTGAAAGAGGGTGTGGAAAATCCAGGAAATGGCGGCAGGGCACTCGGGGAATATCTGACTGATCTTGATGTTGAAGAAAAAATCGTCAAAGAAAGGCCAAGCCTGGAGTGTCTCCCCCAAATACCAAGACATGCACATCCAGATTGGAGAAATCGCTTCAAGCGGAGAAGCCGCCTTCGCAATCCATGAGAAGATTTCTTTAAGGTATATCTCCAATACCGACGGGTTCCTCGTCAGATTGAAGACAGACGAGAGACTGTCAAAGAAAAAGGCGGCTTGAGGGAGAAAGAAAACCAAGAGTATGATCGACCCGATCGTCCGACCTCGTGCCTTATTTGTGTTCTTCGAATAGGCCGAGAATCTTAGACCGATGAGTATCGATGTGTTGGTCCAAACCGCCAGATTGGCGAGCTGGTAAAAAAATTCTCCCGGGCCGACTCCTCCAAGAAGAAATACCAACGAGAGGACAGGTAGCATTCCGATAAAGAATAACCATTCGATGAGGATGGGTGCCGCCATTTTCTGGAATACAACTTTCCAGGACCGGATGGGAGCAATCCGAACGAGGGAAGAACTCTGTTTCTCACGTTCTATTACAAGGATTCTCGAAGCCATCAAACCCGCTTGAAAACAGAATCCGAAAAAACCGAACCCGATAGTAAAAAAGAAAAGGACTCGTGCTGCCCAGTCTCGCCAATAAATGAACATCTGTTGTTCAATCATCACCGCCCACACCAGACTTACCGCCGCTGCCAAAAAGGAGAAGAGAAAAAACGCCGTAAAGAATGACTCTTTGCGTCGAAGGGTGACTCGTAACTCTTTGGAAAGGATGGGAAATTCCATAGGCACGTATACTAAGTGAAGTCTGTGAATCGAGAAGGGGCTACATGAATTCGCGGCAAAAAAAAAGAGGCAGACCCGGCTCCGAGGTCTGCCTTTAGTGGGTTTGACCGAAGGTTGTTGTTAGGTGGGAACAACCTTCGGGTCGGCTGTGCTTAGTTGTGTTTAGATGAATCCTTCCACATAGGAACGGACCATCGGTCGCCTCAGTTTCCTGAGCGCCTGTTCTTCGATGCGTCGGACACCTTCCGCGGATAAACCGATCAAGCGTCCAATTTGCCGTAAACTCATCCCCTCGCTAGAGGATAATCCATAACGATGGCTGAGTACATTTCTTTCTTTATCCGAGAGCACTCTCATGGCCTTGCCTAAGCGCTCTCCCATTTCCGTTTCGGCGATATCTTCTTCCGGATGTGCAATCCGTTTGTCTTCGAGGATGTTTTGGAGACTCGGACTCTCTTCGTCAACCGCTACTTCTAGTGAATAGTAAGTCGCGTCTAAGTTCAAGAGTTCCTCGACCTGTTTGGTCTTCAGACTCAGCCCTTGGGCGATCTCAGCAGCCCTTGGCAACCGACCATTTTTGGATTCGAACTCAAGCTGAAAGGATTTAATCTTCTTGAGTTGTTCCTGTTTATTGGCGGGTAGCCGTACTTGCGCACTCTTTTGTTCCACAGCTCTTTGAAGAGCCAGCCGAATCCACCAGGAAACATAAGTTGTCAGCCGGAACCCACGCTCCGGATCAAATTTATCAATTCCCTCCAACAACCCTAAATTACCCTCTTGTATCAGATCCTCGAGGGATAGGCCATAATTCGAATAGGGTATTGCCATTTTTACCACAAAACGTAGGTTCGATTCAACTAGTTTTTGCTTGGCGGCCGGATCCCCTTTTACCCAGCGGCGCGCAAGGGCGATTTCTTCTTTGGCGGTGAGGAGAGGCGTTTTGGAGATTTCATGGTAGTATCGATTGAGAGAAAAACCGCTTTTTTGAATCATTTTTCGCCCCTTTTGATCGTGCAAAGGAGTAAAGCAGGTCGCGTGCCAGAATTGTTGTCAACTTTTTTTTCAAGATCGTCAACAACATAAGACACTTTGAGTGTTAAACTTAGGAGGCGAAGGAAGGGGTTTCATGATTTTAAAGTGGATTTTCATTGAAGTAATATCCTGAATTTTACAGAAATAGTAGCCAGAAAAATCTCTCACGAGAGATTTTTTTCTCTCATAATCTTTTCGCGAATCATTGACAGGGTCATGACGGCGAAACAAGCAGAAAGGGTTTAAAGATATCGTATGACAATAGGCTTCGATTCGATTGAATTCATGCTAAGTGCGGTGGGCGTTCAGCAGTTCCCCGAGGGAAAACTTCCCGAATTTGCCTTTAGCGGGAGGTCCAATGTCGGGAAATCCAGCCTCCTTAACCTGATTACCGGCCGTAAAGGGTTAGCGAAAGTGTCACGGACGCCCGGGAAAACTCGGGCGGTCAATTTCTTTGAGGTCGATCAGACTTGGCGCCTCGTCGACCTTCCTGGGTATGGTTATGCGCGGCTATCGAAGACTGAAGTCGAGAAATGGGGGAAGGTGATCGACACCTATCTCAGGGAACGGGAGAACCTGGCATGCGTGGTCCAGCTAATCGACTCACGCCACAAGCCGACCGAACTCGACTTGGCAATGATGCAGTGGTTGGCCGATACTCGAATCAATACCCTCATTGCATTGACCAAGATGGACAAGCTAAAGAAGAACGAACAGCGGACCGCGGCGGAAAGATTTAAGCGCGACTGGTTAGGAGATGCTCCATGGCCGGTGGTCATGACCTCGGCGGACAAGCGCATCGGACGGCAAGAACTCATCGTTGAAATGGATCGAATCCTTTCGGCTTGGAAGAGGTGATACCCACTCATTCCCCTTCTTTCCCCAGGGCCGATCTCAGAATGATGTACCCCCAAATTCCGGAGATCAATGATGCAATCAGCACCCCAACTTTGGCTTCAGAGAGGATTCCAGGATCATCAAAGGCGAGTTCGCTCACGAACAGCGACATGGTGAATCCGACACCCGCAAGGCAACTCGCACCGTATATCTGGAGCCAATTCACCCCCTCGGGCATCACCGCACCACCGAACCGAATCGCAATCCAAGAGAACAAAGTGATTCCAACCTGTTTTCCGATTAACAACCCCGCGACAACTCCCAGAACGACCGTTGTGGGAGGGAAACTAAGGGTCGATGAATCGAGCGTGACTCCGGCATTGAACAGCGCGAACATCGGAAGCACAAAAAAGGCTTGCACAGGATGGAGATGGTGTTCCAGGCTCAACCCTGGCGGCCTCATTTCGCCGGTGGCGCAATTCAAGTCTTCCACCACATCGAGATGTGTGTGATTGGAGATCATGCTTTCCTTCGTTAACTCAGTTCGCTGAAAGTAGTTCAAACCCTCCGATAATCGAGCCAGGAACACACCTGGTTCGATGCGAGATCGAATCGGGACGAGCATCGCCACGAGTATTCCGGCCACGGTTGCATGGATACCGGACAGGAATACCGATACCCACACACAAAGAGCGAGTCCAATATAGATTCCCGGACGTCGAAATCCCAACTTCGAGGCGATAAATATGAGAAAGAGGAAGAATGCCGATACCCCGAGCGCTTCCCAAATAATCCGATCGGTATAAAACAGCGCTATCACAAGAATGGCTCCAAGGTCGTCGGCGATCGCGAGTGCGGTCAGGAACACTTTGAGACCGATTGGAGCTCTGCTCAGGAGAGACAGTATCCCAATGGCGAATGCGATGTCGGTCGCCATCGGAATCCCCCATCCCCTCGCTCCATCACCGCTCGAGTTAAAGATGACATAAACCGCCGCAGGTATAATCATTCCGCCTATTGCCGCGGTTACAGGCAGGATCGCCTGACGCGGCGAGGAGAGGTGCCCGACCAAGATCTCGCGTTTGATCTCTAACCCCACAACAAAGAAGAAAAGGACCATCAACAAGTCGTTGACCCAATGCTGAAGCGAGAGTTTAAACGTATGATCTCCGAACGAGACTCCGACTTTGGTGTGGGCCAGGTGGTGATACGATTCCGCCCATGGCGAGTTGGCCCAAGCAAGTGCAACAACCGTACAGATCAGCAGTAGAACACTTCCGGAGACTTCGGACCGAAAGAATCGATTGAAGAAAACAAGTCGCTTAAATTTATTCGTTTCATGACGATCCGCCATTCGTATTCACTTGTCCTTTCAATCATTCTGATCGCGAATCGGGCGATGCTCGACCGCCCTTTGTTCCAAGATACTCGCTCATAAACGATTCGTATACTCGGAAGTATTCAAGTATTGGCGATCAAGGTCCAGTACGAATGTGGGGAAAACAGGGGTTCTGGTATGTCGTCCTCGAGATTTAGCCCTTGAACCTCAATCGCTCCTCAAACCCCTTCAGGCAGACCCAGGCTCTGGAGTATGATCGCACCCCTCATGAAAAGGAGGCGTCTTGTATGGCCGGTGGTGAAGGAGTTTCGCAGCTCTGGAAGAAAGAGGATTGGTGGGCGGTCTGGATCGGCTTTCTCATCCTGATTCTTGCGAGTCTGGGCATGGTCGATTCAGCTCCAAAATTGGGAAAATGGGTGTCCAATCCGCTGGCGCTGGTTGGCTATGGTAGCGGAACTTCGGTGGGGGAGACCCTTTTACCCGACATTCTCGCTCTCTTCGTAGGACTCAGTTTCCTTTTCGGTTTTGCTCTGTTGTTCATGGGCCAATCCGCTCTCCGATTCCTTAAGGGCTTCGTCGCAGTTTTCCTCCTGGCAATCCTTGCTTACCTCTTTGCCAATCAGGCCACCATTAAAGCATGGGGCATCAGCTACGCTTTCTGGGCCTTGTTGATCGGACTGTTGATCTCCAACACCATTTCCACACCCGGTTGGATTCGACCCGCGGTGAAAACCGAACTCTTTATCAAGACCGGTCTCGTCCTTTTGGGCGCCGAAGTGCTTTTCAATAAAATTCTGGCATTAGGTCCGCCCGGCCTATTCGTTGCGTGGCTGGTAACTCCGATCGTCATTGTCTTCATGTTCTGGTTCGGAACCCGTGTTATGAAGATGGGGAATAAATCCCTTGTGATTGTCATTGCCGCTGCGACCTCTGTCTGTGGGGTATCGGCGGCCATCGCGGCGGCGGCCGCTTCCAAAGCGAAGAAAGAGGACTTGACTCTCGCAGTGGGGATGAGCCTCCTCTTTACTGTATTGATGATGATCGGGATGCCCGCCTTCATCAACGCGATCGGACTCGACACACGAGTGGGTGCTGCTTGGATGGGAGGGACCATCGATGCAACCGGAGCAGTGGTCGCGGCCGGTGAGTTCCTCGGCGAAGAAGCTGGGAAAATAGCCGCAGTGGTCAAGATGATCCAGAATATTCTGATAGGGGTTGTGGCTTTCTGTATTGCCGTCTATTGGGCGACTCGGGTTGAAGGGACAGGGGAATTCAGGAGTACCTCGGCGGCGGAGATCTGGATTCGATTCCCGAAATTCATTCTCGGATTCATCGGAGCCTCGCTGCTGTTTTCCTTTGTCGTCGTTCCGACCCTGGGAGCCGAAACCGTGGACAATGATATCTTGAAGGCGACCACCAAGAACATACGAGGTTGGCTCTTTTGTCTCGCCTTCGTTTCAATCGGTCTGGAATCCAATTTTAAAGAGCTTGCAAGCCAGATGGCGGGGGGGAAACCCCTGATTTTTTATCTGATCGGTCAATCTTTTAACCTGATTCTCACACTCTTAGCAGCATATCTTGCATTCGGGGGGATCCTTTTTGACGTACAATAAACTCTTCCGGACCGGATGGTTTTCTTTCTTGTCAGGAGTCTTCATCCTCACTGGGCTATTGGCCTTGCTTTCCAGCCTTTCGCCAGACAAAGTAACCTCCCCGGAGGTGGTCCGTAATAGTTACGAAGAGGGGATCGAGGCCACCGCGCTTTTCTATACCGAAGTTGATATTCCAATGGAGTAACTGGGACGATGTCTCTGGACGATAAAATTGTGATTCGCGGGGCTCGCGAACACAACCTGAAAAATTTGGATCTCGAACTACCTCGAAACAAGCTGGTGGTTTTCACTGGAGTCTCCGGTTCGGGGAAATCTTCGCTCGCCTTCGATACCATCTACGCAGAGGGCCAACGACGCTACGTTGAATCGTTATCCTCATACGCTCGACAGTTCCTCGGGCAGATGGAGAAACCGAAGGTCGATTATATCGGAGGACTTTCGCCCGCAATATCGATTGAGCAAAAATCGACCTCGAAAAACCCCCGTTCCACAGTCGGTACGATTACCGAGATCTATGACTATATGAGAGTTCTGTGGGCTCGTGCCGGAACCCAGCACTGTCATCAATGCGGCAAACCGGTAGGCGCTCAATCGACCGAGCAAATTATCAAACGGATTCTGGCATACCCTGAAGGCGCAAAGATTCTTCTCCTTGCTCCGGTCATCCGAGACCGAAAAGGGGAGTATCGAGACCTCTTCGAAGAGATGCGAAAGGATGGGTTTGTCCGCGCACGGGTCGATGGACAAGTCTATGAACTCGACCAGCTCCTTCCCGATGAAGGAAAAAAGAAAGCAGAAATCAGCCTCGATAAGAGACTCAAACACTCGATTGAAGTCGTCGTCGACCGTCTGGCCATCCGAACCGGTATCGAGAGCAGGTTGACCGATTCTGTTGAGACCACCCTGGAAATGGGGGATGGTTTGCTAATCGTTCAAGTGGTTGACGGTGACGAGATCCTGATGTCCCAGCGCAGCGCTTGTGTCGATTGCGGTATCAGTTTCGATGAACTTGCGCCGCAGAATTTTTCTTTTAACAGCCCGAAGGGGATGTGTCCCGAGTGTGATGGACTTGGCCGCAGGCTTGAGTTCGATCCATCGCGCATCGTGCGCGATCCGAGTAAATCGGTTAAACAGGGGGCAATCGGACCGATTCGGAGTGCTTTTGAAAAAGGACAAAAATCCAATTGGTCTCGAAGGCTTCGATCTCAAATTAGAGATGTGGCCGATGTAGGCGGGTTTTCGCTGGATACCCCTTTTGGAAAACTCACAGCTGCCCAACAAAAACTCCTTCTCGAGGGGCCCCCGACGAAACAGCGCAAAGGACTAACTTGGCGAGGGGCAATGCCCATGCTCAAGAAGTGGTTCGACAACACCTCCAGCGAAGGAATGCGGACTTGGTTGATGGAGCAGTACATGACCACCGTCCCATGTCCGACCTGTTCCGGCGGTCGCCTGCGACCGGAAAGCGCCTCAGTGCGGATAGGTGGAAGATCGATTGTCGATGCCTCCCAGTTTTCGATGGAACAAGCACTTCAGTTTTTCGAGGCCCTCTACGGAAACGAACCATCCTCCAAGAAGACTAAACGGAAGAACAAGTCACTTTCGAATGGGCATGTGGCACGTCCGCTCGCGAAATTGCCGGGCCGTCTCGAGGATCGGGAGATGGAGATTGCAGGAGAGGTTCTCAAAGAGATTCGGGGACGGCTTCAATTTCTCCTTGATGTTGGATTGTATTACCTGACACTCGATCGTTCTGCCCCCAGCCTTTCGGGGGGAGAGGCCCAACGAATCCGTCTCGCCAGCCAGATCGGGTGCGGTCTTGTTGGGGTCCTTTATATCCTCGACGAACCCAGTATCGGCTTGCATCAAAGAGATAATGACAAGCTGGTCGACACCCTTTTCAACCTGCGCGACCTCGGAAATACCGTCATTGTCGTTGAGCATGATGAAGAAACGATGAATCGATCCGATTTCCTGGTTGACTTCGGTCCCGGCGCGGGAGTCAGTGGAGGCGGTGTCGTAGTCGCGGGTCCACCCATGACCGTAAAGAAGTGCCCAGAATCGCTCACGGGCCAGTACCTCTCTGGACACCTCAATATCGCAGTCCCGAAAAAGCGCCGGAAGGGGAACGGGAAGAAGATTAAGGTAATGGGTGCTTCGGAAAACAACCTAAAAGAGGTCGAAGCAACGATCCCTCTCGGCGCCTTTACCGCGGTGACAGGGGTTTCCGGTTCAGGAAAATCAAGTCTGATCAACGAGGTTCTCTACAAAGCCTTGGCGGTCGAACTGAATGGCGCCTCGGCCCAACCCGGGGCCTATAAGAAAATTGTCGGTTTGAAGAATTTGGACAAGGTCATTGATATCGACCAAAAACCTATCGGGCGCACACCACGATCCAACCCCGCAACCTACACCAAAGTGTTCGATCCGATCCGTAATCTCTTCGCGCAACTTCCCGAAGCCAAGATCCGAGGTTACAAACCGGGCAGGTTTTCATTCAATGTCAAAGGGGGTAGGTGCGATGCCTGTGAGGGAGATGGTGTGAAGCGGATCGAGATGCACTTCCTCGCAGATGTCTTTGTGACCTGCGATGTGTGCAGGGGAAAGCGATACAAGAAAGAGACCCTCCAGGTAAAATTTAAAGGGAAATCCATCGCGGAGGTCCTCGACCTGACTGTCAACGAGGCGATGGAAATCTTTGTCGACATCCCAAAGGTCGCGAAAATTCTGCAAACCTTGATCGATGTAGGTCTTGGTTATATCCACCTGGGTCAACCCGCCACCACTCTGTCGGGCGGCGAAGCCCAGAGAGTCAAACTAGCCCGAGAACTCTGCAAGACAGATACAGGAAGCACCCTCTATATTCTCGACGAGCCGACCACTGGACTCCACTTTGCCGATATTCAGAAACTTCTTGTGGTGCTTAATCGATTGGTCGAGCGCGGGAACACGGTCGTGGTGATCGAGCACAACCTCGATGTGATTAAGAATGCCGACTACATCATCGACTTGGGACCCGAAGGCGGAATCGATGGGGGCACCATTATCGCGACAGGGACTCCAGAACAAATTTCGGCGACTGATCATTCTTACACCGGACAGTTCTTGAAGAGAGTTCTCGGTTCGCCCAAACAAAACGGTGTCGCAAAAGGCACGAAGAAACAAGCCAAGAATTCCAAAGCCGCCACAGCGCGGAAATAGACTGCAGTTACCTTTCACTCCCGAGGGCCTCTGAAAACTCAAATCCTTCACAGGTCGATCGGGATCACAACTCAGGTTTCGCCGGGGCATGAAGGGTGAGTCCCATCCGGTTCATTTTCCAAACAATCAGGGCAAGTGTGAATTCTGAGAGACCATGCGCAATGACCGGGACCATCGGATTGTTCGAATCAAGGTATAGATAGCTGAACCAAAGCGATTCGAAGAAGGTGGCGATGGCGAGGAATTGAGTGAACGGGCTCCAAGAAGCGATAGCGACGATACCCGCCAAAGCTACGATTGCCGAGATCGGTTCCAGCTCACGAAAAAGCAGGGGTTGTAGTCCGAGGCGTAGGAGAGGCTCGATCAGGAGGGCCGCCATCAGTCCCAACGACAACGCCCGAACGATACTCATGTTTCCGTAAATACGGGACAGGGAAGAGAACCACCACCGCAAAAAGTGCTTCGGGATCGCAAGTGTGCCCACTATCGTAAACAGGATGAGGATCCCGAGGTGTCCAAGAAATCCTTCGATGACCCACAGTGCCAGAACCGGGGTCCACCAAGTTGGTCTATTTAGGCTGGAGAACACTGCGGGGAGGTCGCTTCCGTACTCGACAAGAGCGACGGCTCCACTAAGGAAGACAACGCCGAACAAAGTGTGAATCCAGCCTGACCGGAAAAGGAGAAGCATAAAGGGCTCTCCGAAACTATTCGTTCAAATCTCCGAAGAGTTTGACAAACTCATTGAAATAATCCCAGTCGAAATGATCTTCCATTTCGTCTCTCATGATTCGAAGTGCTTCGGCTGTGGGGAGGGGATCACGGTAAGACCGGACTGTGGTGATCGCATCGAATACATCGGCGAGGGCGCAGATTCGAGCGTAGGGGTGAATCTCTTCGCTCTTCAGCCCATGGGGATACCCCTTGCCATTCATCTTCTCATGGTGCTGAAGAACGATCGAATCGATAATCGGGTCTCCATGACGGGTGCTGTTCAAAATCTCTTGTCCGATTTGGGGGTGTCGACGCATCAAACGCCATTCTTCCTCATCGAGTTTACCGGGTTTGTTGATGACAGCGGGAGGGATCGCGGATTTACCGATATCATGGAGAAGGAAACCTTCACCAATGACCTTGTAATCATGCTCGCCTCCGATATGAGGCAAAACCCTTTGCATGAGAGCCGTCGCGAAAATCGTCACATTCACCGAATGGGTGTAGGTGTAGTAGTCATGGCAAGTCAGGAACATCATCTTCCGTGTCGCTTCCTCATCGTTGGTCATCAACTCGATCGCGTCATTAATGGTTTCCTTAGCCTGCTGGATTCGGACATTCGATCTAGGGCTAACGAAAAGGTCCTCCATGATGGTTGAGGTTGTGTCATAGACGACACGAGTCTTTCTTTCCACAGTCACGCTTGGGTCTTTCACCGTTTGAGAAACCATTTTGCTCGAATAACTGAAATAGTCCTCCCGCTGGTGGCGCGGAACATACAGGTTTTGGACATCGTTCTGCCGGAGTTTTTCCAGAACTTCTTCCGTAAATTCGAGATCCTTGTTTCGGTAGAGGACCGGTGGCGAAGCTGGTTTATGGACTAGAAACAGATCAAACGGGGGAATCGAGGCGATCCTGAGAGAATGGAGGCTGATGGGAAAATACGAGTCAGACATGGTTTGGACCCAAACTCTTACGAGCCATCGGCAACCTTGGGGACTTCAAAGAAAACTTCTTTGCGGCGAGCCGTATTTTGAAGGGAACGCTCCACACCCAGTGGATTTCCAGGTATGTCCTCGCGAAAGACATTCTCAACAGGTACAGCATGGAATAGGGGGGCGACGGCGGAAGTATCGAGTTCGTTGAGCTTCGCGGAGTAATCGAGAATTGCAGTCAATTGCTCTGAGTACCTCTCCACTTCTTCTCCCGTCAGTTCCAATCGTGCTAACAGGGCGATATGTTGAACTTCGTCACGCGTGACCGACATTTTTCTAGTCCAAATCTCCAGGATTCCTACAACAATCCCGATCATATCGATTTCCTTTGAAGCGTCTAGGAGTCCTTCCCCCCTTTGGCATTCGGGGGGGAAGGGTTCCGGACTATGTTTACTTCTGTTTCTTTTCTTTAGCGACTTTCAGGAGGTCCGCTGAATCGAGTCTCTGGCTGGATTTGGGATCGGAGTAGGTCCAGAGGATCGTTCCCTTTT
>JAJDBZ010000015.1 GCA_029261095.1 Candidatus Omnitrophota bacterium
GCGGAGGAGGGAAGGGGAGATCGCCTACTCTCAGGATGACCCACCGGATCTTTGGATGGATTTCCTGAACTTGAGAGACTGCATCGAGAAAAAGATGCGAGCCCTTGAGTCGACCCGGTCGGGCAATCATTCCAACCCTAATCTTGCGCTCTTCATTCTTTTCATGCCTCGGGTAAAAGATGGAGGGGTCGAGTCCTGGGTGGACCAAGGACGGGGATGAATCGATTCCCACCTTCTCCGCGATAGCATTCGAAACGTAGGCCCGAGCATCGGCTTTCGCATAACTCGACAGTGCCAGTCGACGATGCAACCACCGACGGAAAACCGAACCTTCGAAGAGTGTTCCCTGGGTATAGGGTTCGTAGCCTTGGATCAAATATAAAATCTTGGCGGAGGATCCATTCTTTTCTATCGACCTCCGAATCAAATGTGGGGTTTTAAAATTTGTGGCGATCAAAACATCGCCCCAAAGAGCGGCCTCGCGAACCAAGAGCCTTGTATAGGCCGCCCGCGTGGTTCTGTCCTCGCCAAGGACGGTCAGGTTGACCCTTCCATCGAGAGGGAAAGGTGGGATGGAGCGGTAAGCGGGGACAGTGATTCGGACTTGGTGACCCCGATCGACTAGCCCATTGGCGAGTTTGGTGATTACTCGCACTCCACCTGAAAGGTTGAAGCCTGTCAGCGGAAAATGAATCTTCATGGGATTTCGGTTGATAACTGCTTGAGAATTACTCAATGGCGGACACCGGAGTCCTAATCCTCACTCGCCAAGCCGATAATTGGGGGCTTCCTTGGTCACCACGATATCGTGAGGGTGGCTCTCCCTCAAGGAGGCTTCGGTCAGTTTTACAAAATTCGTGGTCGTTCTCAGAGTCTCAATATCTTTCGCCCCCGCGTAGCCCATCCCCGCTCGCAACCCGCCAACCAACTGGGAGACATAACCCGAGAGGTTGCCCTTATAGGGAACTCGCCCCTCTACACCCTCGGGAACCAATTTAGCGGCTTTGACATCGGTCTGAAAATATCTCTCTTTACCGCCTTCTTCCATCGCTCCCAGGGACCCCATGCCCCGGTAAACCTTGAAGGTACGTCCTTCATAATAGACTGTCTCGCCAGGAGCCTCTTCAGTCGCGGCGAAGAGCGAACCAATCATCACTGCATGTGCGCCAACCGCTATTGCTTTGGTGATGTCTCCACTGTACTTGATCCCTCCATCGGCTACCAATGGGATCCCGGCAGGTTTGGCGGCTTTCGAAGCTTCCATGACTGCAGTAATCTGAGGCACGCCCGCTCCCGAGACGACTCGAGTGGTACAAATCGACCCAGGTCCAATACCCACCTTGATTACGTCGGCTCCCGCATCGATCAAAGCTTGTGCCCCCGCTTGGGTCGCCACATTTCCCGCCATAAGATCAATATCGGGAAACATCGATCGGATTCGGCGAACGGCCTCCAGGACCATCTTTGAATGTCCATGGGCCGAGTCGACGCACAGCAAGTCGACCCCGGATTCGACCAAGGCCGTCGCTCGATCCTCAAGGTCTCCCCCCGCCCCAATCGCGGCAGCTGCAAGGAGTCGTCCTTCATCATCCTTCGCGGCGTTTGGGAATTTCCTGCGTTTCTCAATGTCTTTAATCGTGATGAGACCCCGGAGTTCTCCGGACTGGTTAACAATCGGCAATTTTTCAATCCGATGCTTTTGGAGAATGACTTGGGCTTCATCGAGGGAGGTTCCCTCGGGGGCGGTGACCAACCCATCCTTGGTCATGATATCCCGAATCGGTTGCTTGAAATTGGTTTCGAATCGAAGGTCGCGGTTGGTCAGGATACCAACCAGTTTTCCGTTGGCATCGGTAATCGGAACGCCGGAGATCTTGAATCGCGCAGTCATATCGACAGCGGCCTGAACTGGATCGTCGGGGTTCAGTGTTATCGGCTTGGAAATCATCCCAGCCTCGGAACGTTTAACCTGGTCGACTTGTTTGGCTTGCTCTTCGATCGGCATGTTTTTATGGACAACGCCGATACCGCCCTCTTGCGCGAGCGTGATCGCCAACCGGCTCTCGGTGACAGTATCCATGGCCGCCGAAAGAAGCGGAATGTTTAATCGCAACCTCTCGGTGAGTTGGAGGGAGGTGTCCACCTCTGTGGGTACAACTTCCGAATACCCCGGAACGATTAAAATATCGTCGAATGTAAAACCTTGTGCGATGACTTCACTACCCGCCATGTAAGTTGAAACTCCTTCGTGACCCCTCATCGGATGGAATCCCTCATTTCTACCACACTAACCACCGTCTTCCAAGGAAGACTGAATTTCCCCGCATGGACTCCGAGCACCCATCCGCTTGACTATCCCTTAATCAGTTTCGAGATGGAAAATCTGCTCCCACCGCTAAATTCGCAAGGTTTTTGTGTGAACGACAGGGTCAAAGTCCACTCGATCTTGGCCTTTTGGGGCCGAAAACCCCTTGACATCAAAACTCATCCTTCATACTGTCCCATCGCGAGTTCGATAGGCCCAGATAGCTCAGTCGGTAGAGCGCGTCCTTGGTAAGGACGAGGTCACCGGTTCAAACCCGGTTCTGGGCTCCATTTCTCTCACAGACCGAAATGCCGACCCTCTTTCTCATCGAGGATGAATCCAAACTCAGAAGACTCCTGGTCCGGGCTCTCTCCGATCGTCCGCAGTGGGAGGTCCATGCCTTTGAAACCGCCGAGGAAGCCCTCGACCGATCTCGACTCTCTAATCCGGATGTGATTCTTACCGATCTTCGTCTCCCTGGTATGGGAGGAATGGACTTGATTCGAGCCATTAAGAGCCAGAGTCCAGAAATCCTCATCCTTGTCATGACCGCCTATGCTTCTGTCAGCAGCGCCGTGGAGGCGCTGCGTGCTGGGGCGATCGATTATCTGATAAAGCCCTTTCCCAATGAAGAACTCCTGCATGTCCTGGATCGAATTGAAAAAGAACTGCGCCTCGTGCGAGAAAACGCGACCCTCAAACGACGCCTTGAAGTCTACGAAGGTCCTACCGGTCTCGTTGGGACTTCATCACCGATGAAAAAACTCCAACGCATGATCGCTAAGGTGGCTCCAACCCAAACCACTGTCCTCATCTATGGAGAGAGTGGGACAGGAAAGGAACTTATTGCCCGTGCGATCCATGAACAAAGTGGTAGAGGCGACCAGCCACTCGTGAGAGTGAACTGTGGGGCGATCCCGGAGAACCTACTCGAAAGCGAACTCTTCGGTCATAAGAAGGGGGCCTTCACCGGAGCCACCGAAAAACGAATCGGGCGATTCGAGATGGCGGGGGAGGGAACTCTTTTTCTGGATGAAGTGGGCGACCTACCGCTGAATCTACAAGTCAAACTCCTCCGTGTGCTACAGGAACGTGAGTTTGAGCCGGTTGGGAGCTCGGAAACTCAACGGAC
>JAJDBZ010000141.1 GCA_029261095.1 Candidatus Omnitrophota bacterium
GTCGGGGTCCAATATTGTGGGAGTTGCGTTAATGGGACCGAAGCCATCACAGTCGCACTCCGAGCTGCCGGGATCCAACAGGGTGACGAGGTTCTGACCAGTCCTTATACCTTCATCGGCACGATCACACCGATCATGGGCATGGGTTGTGTCCCCCGGTTTGTCGATATCCATGAAGATACTTTTCTCATGGACCCCGACAAAATCGAGGCTGAGATCAATGAGCACACCAAGGCGATCATTCCTGTCCATATCGCTGGCTGCCCGGTTAACATGGATCGGATACTCGAGATCGCGAAAAAACATAATTTGGTTGTCCTCGAAGACTGTGCTCAAGCCCATGGAGCTGAATGGAACGGACAAAGGGTAGGGAGCATCGGGGATCTGGGAACCTTTAGTTTTCAAACTTCCAAGAACATGAGTTCCGGCGAGGGCGGTGCGGTGACTACCAACAGTCTTGACCTGGGCAATGGAGTCTTTGCCGCAAAGAATTGCGGAAGGGTTCCCGAGGGAGTGTGGTATGGGCACGAACTTTACGGGACGAATCTTAGGCTTTCCGCCATCCAGGCCGCCATCCTCATTGGCCAGATCTGTTTTGTGGATGAACAAAACGCCAAGCGTCATGAGAACGCGGTCTATCTGGAATCGATCCTTTCCGAGGTCGATGGGGTGCAAGCCATCGCGGTCGATCCGGAGGGTGTGACCAAACATGCTCATCACCTGGTTTTGTTCCGATACGATTCCTCAAAGTATGAAGGGTTGCACCGCGACCATTTTGTGGAAGCCTGTCAGGCTGAGGGTCTCGACATCGATGAAGGATATGTTCCCATCTATTCACAGGGATGCGTTCACAAATACGCCGAATGGCCCTTCATCAAGCCGCTCTTAGAGAAGAGGGGCATCGATTACCATTCGATGAAGTTTCCTGTTGTGGAACGAATCTGTAAGGAGGAGGGGATGTGGATTCACCAGAGCCTCCTGCTTGGGCCGAAAAGCGATATGGATTCCCTTGTTGAAGGTTTTCTGAAAGTCCAGAAAAATGCTGGGGAGATCAAAAAGAAGATGGAGGGGTAGGTCGCTCTCATTGAACTTTGTTGGAACCGATGTAGTCCGCAACGAGTTGAAACTCGTCGCTAGTCACACGAAACCCACACCGCGGGGGTGCGGGTTGGGGAGGACTCTCGGCCCCGGCGCCTTCCCCCAATTCCCTTGAAGGATCAGCAGGTCCATCGCATCCACAGTCCCATCCAGATTCACGTCCGATAAGGACGGGCCGTCTGGAAGACAGCGCTACAAGGTTCTATTCGCAGGAAAGGATTCCTGCTGAAGTTGCGCCGAGAAGGGAATCTCGGCGCAGGTGTTTGTTATAGCCCCGGAGGGGCTTTTCAGAATAGCCCATGGTTTCAACCCTGGGATATCCTCTCAGATCTCGTATTCCAGTGATTCGGATTTTCCGAATGGGATGCGGAACCAGATGCGTTCATGTCCATAGTAGGCAAAAATCTTGATCACAGAATCGACGAGTCCAATACCCGCCGCCGCATGCGTTTCTCCTGTCACCATATATGCAACCGTGAAGGTGATCACAAAGGCGACCAAACGCCAACTGAAGGCTTTCGCGAAACTTCTGCGGTGTGAATCCATAGAATCAACCCCCCCCCGAAATGAGACTCACCAGGATTCTCTAATATTCTTCACCTGGCCGATACTCCCTTTCAAGATTTTCGCGCACTTCCTCCTCACTGAACCAAACAGGCCGCATCTCATGCTTCGCAAAGAGAGGCGCCTGATCCGAGTAGTGCGGAGAGGTCTTGTCCAGTGTTGCTGAACCATATTGATGGATGGTCTGAGATTGGACCTTCCCCTGGTCGTCCCAGGTCACCATTTGAATATGGCAGTCGCCCCCTTTTCCATCGAGACGGCCGTCATCCTCGAACCGGTTGAGACGTCCATCGACATTGAAAATGCTATACAGCGCTCTGAGAACATCGGGTCCTCCATCGACCGGGATGTCCCGATCCCCTCGAACCAGGCGATTGACCTCGCCCCACTCCGGGTCCATGCGACCGTGGTGCTCTTTCAGGATCGCTCCGTATTTTTTGATGTTCGCGAGCATTTCATCCAGACCCTTGGTCCGGTGACCGCCATCCGGGTTGGGATTGATGGCGAGCAACGCGATGGCGGTCGACCGATTGTCGAGTTCGGTTCCGAGATTCCATTTTCCGATGAGGTCGATTCCTTCCTGGACAAGTGGATCGCTTGTGTTGGTTACCGAGGCGATCGATCTCGCCGCTTTGGCGACATCGGAATCCTCCGAGTAGAAGAGGTCATACTTGTAATCGAAGAATTCCTCGGTCGTGATCGACTCATCTTCCCCAAAAAGTTCCAATGCCCTGATCGCGCGATTAGTCATGTGGGTTTCGATCCCGAGAGTGTCGGAAAAATCGGCGGGGTTGGGGTTGCCTTCGCCGACAGTCGAACGATAGGGAGTGTTGTTGCAACTGATGACCAGCCCGGAGTCGGGATTGAGGACCTGAGGGAGTTGGTCAAACGATAAGTATTCCTTCCAAAGGGTGTCGGAGGTGTGTCCGGGAAGGTATTGTTCCCAGTTATAGCCCTCCGTTCGTTTGGGGAACCGAGCGTTATAGAGGTAGAAAATGTTCCCTTCGCGATCTCCATACACACAGTTCAAAGAGGGGATCGAACGCATCTTCATGGCATCCATGAACTCATCCAGATTGTTCGCTTTGTTCATTCGATACCACTGTTCCACTTGGCGAATATCTTGCATTCCCCCATAACGGATGGAGTAAACGCCATGGTCCTGACGGACTGTGGGACCATAAATTGACATGAGTGCTTCGCGTTTCACTGTCCAGGAAATCGGTCCCCAGATTTTCACCTTGATCCCGACCTGCCGAACTTCGAGGTTTTTCCACTCGCCGTCGTATCGATACTGGTTGGGGTTGTCCGGGTTCATCTCGAGAACAAAGACATCGACCAGGTCCGGACTGTTGACTGTGTGCGCCCACCCCAAGTTTGGGTTAAGCCCGACCAAAATGACCGGACATCCGGGGAAGCTGGCTCCAAAAGCATTCCAACCCTCTTCGCTGGTGATGTGGGTTTCGTACCAAGCGACCGGTCCTTCCCAGGGTTGGTGGGAGTTGATCGCAAGATGGGTCTTTCCATCGGGAGTCCTGCTCGGAGCAATGGCGAAGGCATTGGAACCGATGGGGAAACCTTTTGTATATGGGTTCAGAGGATGGGCTTTGGCGACCTTTTTCGAAACTTCTCTCTTTCGTTCATCCGCAAACAACTCCCGGATGCGGTTATCCAACCCATAGAAAAAGGGGCCCTTGAACACAAAACCGGCAACGACATCCTCGCCGGTAAAGGGTAGAACCCCATGAGCAGCTTCATCCGGGTGAAGGGCGGCATATAGATTGACTCCATCCGCATACCCTTCGCAAATGGCTTGAGTCTCTTCGCTCAGGTCGGTTTCGTATTTGGCATCGACCAGTTCACGAATTTTGAGAAGTTTGACCAGGTAGTCGGTAATTGCTCCCTCCTCGCCTTTGACCGAAGCGAGGTGTCCTCGCACCATGAGCAGGCCCTCCTCGATGGTCGCGTAATCGTCTTCGGCGTTCGCATACCCCAGAGCAAAGGCCGCATCCGCGTCTCGCTTGCCATAGACATGGGGGACCCCCCAAATGTCCCTGAGTATCCTGGAATCGTAACGGGCAGACTTTGCGACCGCCTCCACACGCGCCTGTTTCTCGTTACGAACCACCTGGTAAAGAAGGGCGCCCACAAATCCTAGGATGACCAAAACCAAAACTGTTTTCTTCATATTAAGGAAGTTCCTCCGAATCCTTTGAAAAACTAATCGATCTGGCTCAGAATATCCATGCATCATTTGATATCCAAACTCACAGGTGAGATGCATGACCACCACTCAATCCGAATTGGCGCGATATGACAATTCGAAAACGTATGATTGGAACTACGAAATCGTTCCAGAACCAGTCGACCTCGACCTTCCCGTAGTTGTCGGGAATTGGGATTTTATGGGTGTACCGGTCGGATCTCCGCTCGGGATTCCAGCGGGCCCACTCCTGAATGGCAAATGGGTTCTCTATTATGCATCCCTCGGGTTCGATGTGCTCACCTACAAAACGGTCCGGAGTGTCCACCGGGACTGTTATGATCTCCCAAACCTTCAACCGGTGGAGACCGATTCATTACACGGCGACGAGGAGGTCCTTCCGGCGATCGACACGATGAAAGGGAGTTGGGCAGTCTCCTTCGGAATGCCCTCGAAATCGCCCGAGATCTGGCGGAAGGATATCGAATGGACCCGCAAAAGACTCCCTAAGAATAAGGTCCTATCGGTGTCGGTTGTGGGGACCATTCAAGAGGGCTGGGGGGTGGATGAACTGGCGGCCGATTATGCGCAATGCGCCAAGTGGGCTGTAGAGAGCGGGGCGGGTACAGTTGAAACCAATTTCTCCTGTCCCAATGTGAGTACCCGCGACGGGCAACTTTACCAGGAGCATGGAGCAGCCGAGGTGGTCGCTCGAACAGTTCGGGAAGCGATTGGCCAGACTCCTTATATCATCAAGGTCGGCCATGTCTCGACATCCGAGGAGGCCGAATCGCTTCTTCGACATGTAGCCCCTTATGCGGATGGTCTCGCCATGACGAACAGTGTCGCGACCAAAGTCCGAGGTTCTGAAGGAAAGAATCTTTTCGAGGGACAGTGTCGAGGAATTTGCGGAATAGCCACACTCGCCGAATCCTTACGACAGACAGCCACCTTTCATGACTTGATCCAGAAGAAGAACTGTAAGGTCAAACTGATCGGAGTCGGAGGAGCTTCGACCGCCGAGGATGTCCGCGCTTACCTCGACCGAGGAGCCCACGCTGTCCACATTGCAACTGCGGCGATGGTGGACCCACTGACCGCGATCCGAATCCGGGAGAAACTCCAGTAAATATTGGGGAAAGGATCGGAACCGAGTCCCAGTTCTGGCTCGAATCGGTTGGTGGTTCATTCCTTCACCAAGCGTTTGTTGCGGCCATCTCCCATGCCTGCAGTTTTTCGACCTGAGAATCGCCGCCTTCGCTGAACACCTGTACGCCGACGCTGTCCTCACGAGTCGGATAGACCCGTTGGGTGACACACTGACGGCCATTTGCGAAAACTTCGAGGATCGATTTGTCGAGGAAGACCTGGAGAGTGACCTTTTCTCCCTCCCTCAGGGTGAGAGGTGCGATCTGTTGGGTCACCTCGTGGTTGTCCTCGCCCCGCATGCAAAAGGTGGTGTGCTTGATCGATGGGTCGAGCGAGGATCTTGATGTGTCGATCTTTATCTGGTTGTTTGAGGGATCGACTTCGATAATCGTCTCCTCTTCACCATTCGGAGAACAAAAGACTTTGAGACCGAATCGCTTGGCGGATTGGGGGTCGAATGTCGCGACCAACTCGATCGCATTCCCCTCGATCCCCGCCAAAGGTTTCGATTCCCCGTCCGCAACCTCAAGGTTCTCCGAAGTCGTCTCTTTCTGACGGAGCCTTTCCAGCTCTTCAACTGGTTCGATCCCGAGGATTCCATCCTCCCCCAGAGTCAACACCCGAGGAAGAGTCATCGTACCGCTCCAGCCATACTCCACCGAGGGTCTGCGGTCCAAAACCCAGGCCCACATGATCCGTCGGCCCTGGTCATCGAGAAGGGATTCAGGCGCGAAACAGGTCCCGCCCGGCCAGTTCATTCGCGCGTGGAATTCGGGATGGAAGATCTCATCTTTCCAGTCCCCCAGGTAATACCGGCAACCACGTGAGTGGCTGATACAAAGCAGCATGTGCTTGTCGCCGATAGGAAAGAGATCCGGGCAGGAGACATCCTCGAAATCATCGACATCCGGTATGTCGTGGGTGAGCAGCGGGCCGACATACCCCCACTCATCTAATGTCTCTCCTTTGAAGATGGTCGGATTTTGGCCACCGAAGATGGCGTAATAATTCTCCCCCTCGAGCCAACCATGCGGGTCCCAGGAGCTGTAAAGTTTCTCTTCCTCGCTCCCCTTTCCGGGGATGGGGATAATTGGGTTCGATGCGAGTTTGGTCCAATGATCGAGGTCCGGTCCGGAACTGGTGGCGATGCAATTCCCCGCGCCCACTCCGTGATAAAGCATCGTCGCCTCGCCCGATTTGTTGATGAAACAATTGCCGCTAAAGATTCCGGTATCCACATCTCCAGGAGCGGGGAAGAGGGCGGGTGTGTGCAACCTCCAATGGAGCAGATCTTCGCTGCTGGCATGCCCCCAACAATGGCCGCGTTCGTCCTGGAAGATGTAACAGAGGTGATACTTTCCATTCCAGTAGATGGCGCCATTGGGATCGAAGGGATAGCAGCGCCCTTCCGGCGAAACGAAGTGATAGATGGGTCGGTGGGGGTCAGACAGGAAAGTTTCCCGCAGCGCTCGCTGAGCCGCGATCTGTTCGGAGGAATCGTCCCTCCATGCCGATTGTGAGAGGATGTTTTCCAGCAGACCTTTTGATCCCGCGACCATCATTGGGCTCTCTCCTTCGAGAATCAGGTGTCCTCCTTCGATTCGCGCACCCCCGGTCAGGTAGGACTCTTCGAGCCAACCCATTCGATCTCCAGGTTGGCCCTGTTCAAAAGACCACCAAGCGATCGGTTCGATTTCGGAGGCGAGATTCGGATCTAGCCCCTGGAGTTCATTCTGAGAGAGAGGTCGATCGTATATCCGAGCATCATCGATCCGTCCACGGACTCGAGCGGGGTCGGAGGTGTCGAGGTGCCGTTTCCCAAACACAGCCATTGAGTTCGAATCGAAATGTTGAGTCGTATCAATCTCATAGGAAGCAGCCATTTCCCCATCGCGATATAGGGTGATTTGCTGGCCTTCATAAACAATGGCGATCTGAACAAAGGTTTCCGAATCGGTGGTCTCTTCGCTCCATCCCGATTGGTCCTTGGCGGTTCGAAGGTGACGGTCACTTCCAGCCATCCAGCGTTTAGGTGCGATCTCTCCATAAACGATTCCATCGAAATGACTCGCAGTATCGTCCAGAGTCAGCGCACTCCCCCGCCCTTGATCGAGATCGGAAAGGGCAGTCCATACCACCAGAGTCTTATCGGTAATCTTCCGAGACTCCTTCGCGTATGAGGGTGTGAGGAACATCGCGAAAATCCCCATCAACACCAAGAAATTTTTGAACAAATTCATTCTTCCACCCTCCATCGCCATTTAGAATCACATTCTAATCAAATATTGGAAACAGGTTCAGGGATCACCGATCCAAATAACGATCTAAAATTTCTGCAATCCATTCTCGAAGAGCCCTGCGTTCCGGAATATCTCGCAGTACCCACTCTGTTGTGTGATTCCGATACGGGATATCAACGAACCGGAAGTTCTCGACGGGGTATTGCCGGCTCAAATACTCTTTAGTTTCAGCGGTCGACCCCTCATGACTGATCCACTGCGGACGCCCCCCTAAGCGGTCGAGCCGAGATTGGGACGTCTCGCGGTCGGATCCCTGATCATTCCAGGCTCTGACTCCATCATAGTGGCTGTGGCAAACAAAGCCCCGCCAAAGGGAAGCGATCTCATCATCATGCAACCCAATGTAGTTGCAGGCGATCGAACCCCTCGAGAACCCGATTAGGAAAACTTGATCGGGATTCCCTCCCCAATTCTCACAGACATCCGAGACGACTGCCTTGCAGTATTCCACCGTCTTCTCCACGCTCCCCCACCAGCGTAGTTGGTTCTCGGTTCCATCTTCACTGACAAAGGGGACGGAAACCCAGATGAACCCCGTTCCCCCACTGATACCGTACCCGAGGGAACAATCCTCGACACGTCCCGTGCAGATGTCTCCATATTCGTTTTGGTAATCGCCGTTTCCGGGGTATTCGACCAAGACTGGGTAGACGCCGGTGGGGGACCACTCAGTGGGAAGGTAGAGGGCGTGGTGGACTCTGCTATTTAGACTGGGGCCAAATTCGACTCTGACTTTTTTCCCCGGCTCCGGTTTACCTTGTGCTAGAACTGGGGGCGAAAGGTCTTTCGGGAGGGTGGATATATCGGGGTATTCCACACTCTCTTTCCCCGAAACGACCCCCTCGACTCCTGTGAACAGGAGTGTCAAGACCGCTCCCCATACAAATAAGCACTCTCTCATCTGAGGTGGTTACGCGAGTGCTTTGCCAACCATCCGCAAGGTGTCGTCCACTTCCTCTTTGCTCTCGAAACCGACGATTACCGTATCGACACATCCCAGGCCGTAGACAAAGTTGACCGACTCTTGTTTCTTTTCGGGATCATCGCGGAGACGGCCCTCGCCGATCATCTTCATCCCGGTTACCCCTTTCCCGTTCTCATGCATCTTTTTCAGGATCGGGATTACCTTTTCAGGAGGACCATCCATGGCCATCTCATAGGGGTTGATCCGCGTATGGACCGCATCCACCCAAGGATGCTCGGCCGCAACCTCTAAGGCTTCAAGGGAATGAACAGAGACCCCATGCGCACGGATCTTTCCTTCTTCTTTCAGCTTCGACATGACATCCATCTGCTTTGCGAGTTCTTTTGGCCAATCTTTAGAGGTAACACAATGAAGATGGAGAAGGTCGATATACTCGGTGTTCAATTCTTTTAGGAACCGTTCCACAAGCGCATCGGCAAGGAGTCTCTCCTTTTCCGGAATCCCGCCAGGCCCCCACCAGATCTTGGACACGATCACAATCTCTTCCCTCGGAATCCCTTCCAGTCCGGGGATGATGTCGCGGTGTGTCCCATACAAATCCGCGGCATCAAAGTAATTGATCCCTTGATCGTAGGCGTAGCGCAGTAAATCGCGAAAGTTTTTTTCTCCAATGCGGATTTGATTGGATCGTCTCATCCCCCCGGTCATGCCGGTTCCCAGACCCACTCTTGTTACCTTCAAGTCACTCTGTCCCAACCTCACGCGTTCTTTCAGAAATCCATTGTCAAGGGATTCTTCCTGCCCATTCGATTTATCAGCGCTGTGACTTGCTCCAGCAAGAGTGGTTGCTCCCACGACTGCGGTCCCTAAGAAATCTCGCCGTTTCATAGTGACTCCTCCTCATCGATAACAATTGTTTTTCATTCTTTTTTCTGGAATTAAGATTGGAATTTTACTTGATTCTCGATTTCCTTCACACCCCCTTTATCATTGGTGAATACATTAGATTAAGAGAGATAAGATCATGCTAATCAAATAGTTGAGATATTTCCTACAAAATCCGGTGTCACAAAAATCGCTCATTTCTCAAGTTATCCTGCCGAAAACATTAGGGAAGCCGAATCTCTGCAGATAGCCAGAGATATCGGATGAACAGGGTAAAATCGATATTATTGATGATTATGAGTAAACTGATATAATTCAGTTAATCTCTAAGTTACTGAAAAGCACGAAATGGGACTATTCAAAAAGAAAAAACAAACAGCGTTTGGCCTGGACATCGGTTACTCATCGGTTAAGGGAGTAGAGGTCAACAAATCGGGCGACGAAATTACAGTCAGCCGCTTTGGATCGGTTCCCATTGAAGAGACCGCGAAAGGGAATCGAGCTGAGTCGGTGGTCAAAGCCATCACTCGCTTGTGTTCCGAGTCTGGATTCTCCACTAAGCGCGTGATTGCCGGTGTCAGCGGCGAATCTGTCATTGTCAGAGTCCTTCGACTTCCTTATTTCAGCGAAAAAGAGACCGAAGAGCTACGATTTGCGGTGGAGTCGGAAGCGAGAGATTTCATCCCATTCGATATGGAGGATGTTGCATTCGACTATCAACGTCTCGCTGAGATTGATGCGGGCACCGAAGGGAAAGCCCTCGAAGTCTTGATCGTCGCTGCTCAAAAAGATGTGGTGAAGTGGCAATCCGATGTGATCCTTGCCGCTGGCCTGGACCCGCGAGTCATTGATATTGGGTCCTTTGCACTTGTTAACGCCGTCCAATATGGAGCCAGTATGTTGCCCTCCGCTCCCGTGGCATTGGTGGACATTGGTTCCGCAGTAACCAACATCGCCATCATGAAGGGTGAACACACAAGGTTCACACGGGACCTGAGCACCGCAGGCAATACCATTACCCGTGCGATTATGTCGGAACTGGGTCTTGATGAACCCCAAGCGGAAAAAGCAAAAAGAGATTTCGGAATATCCTATGAGGGTGATCCCGATGGGGAAGAAGAAATCCTGACGATCTCCCAAACCAATCTCCCAGACATGTTTGATAGCATCGATGAGGGATCGGAAAGCACCGCGGAGAGCGGCGACCAGATGGAACAACAGGTCCACGCGATTTGTGAGCAATTTCTCGGTGAGATTGTCAGCGAAATCAAACGATGCCTTCTCTTTTATGAAAACCAATTGGATGGAGAGCCAGTCGGAAAGGTCTATCTTACCGGTGGAACAGTCTGCATGAAGAACTCCGATCGATACATCGAGAATCTATTGGACACACCGACAGAGGTTCTCGATCCGTTTAAAGCTGTGAAGGGAGATATCCTTTCGCTCGATCCGCTCGAAAGGGGCGCGAAATACACCGTCGGCCTCGGACTCGCCATGAGATCAGTGATGGGGAATGGCGTATCATGATCGAAATCAATTTAATTCAAGAAGAAAAGAAGAAATCAGCAGCTTCCGGGCGGGCTCCGAGAAAGAAACTCGAAGCTCAAAAACCCTTGATCTTGGCCTGTTTTGGAATCGCAGTCGCCGCAGTGGCTGCATTCGACTACAAAATGTATATGGATCTGAAAAAGGTCCGGAACGACCACAAAGCGATTACCACACAGATGCAGTCCCCCGCCCATGTTGGGAAACTGCAGGATGCCAAAGACCTTCAGGCTGAACTCGATACGCTGAATCGTAAGAAGTCTATTATCGTCGATCTCATCGAGAATCGAATCCACTGGTCAAAGAAACTCGGTTTCCTGCGAGACAATCTCCCTTCGGATATCTGGATCGAACGGATCGAATTGACCAACCCCTCGAACACCCGGGAAGACCCATTCCAGACTCTGGAAATCAGTGCGGCAACAACGAATTTCGCCAGGGGCTATGCACGAGTCGCGGAAACCATCGAGAAACTCGATACTTCCGAGGAATTCATGCACGGATTCATCGAACCCCTCATCGATAAGGAAATTCGCAACGAGAAATGGGATCCCTCCGACCGAGACGAGGGAGTGGATGCAACGGTATGTCGGTTCACATTCCAGGCAAAGCGCCCGCTTCCCGAAACAGAAAAAGTCCAGAAGAAATGAAGCGAATGAAGAGGTTATTCAATGCCCCTATCGACTGAAGATAAACAACAAATCCAACAAATCGGCATCCTGAGCGTCATGGCCATTCTCGCCCTGATTCTCGCCCCAGGTGTGGATTATGGGATCGGAATCATGGGTATCCGGGAAGCTATCGGGGTGGCAGAAAAGAAGCGGGACGAGGCCCAATCCAAGCTCGATGACGAGTTGACCCTGATCGCGAGAATTCCTCAATTAGAGGCGGAACTCAACGAACGGGAACCCGAGATTCTCAAGTATGAGGCGCGATTGCCGAAATCAGAAGAGGTGCCGGACTTGTTTCGTGACATCGATCGATTCAAGCAAACCTCGGATCTAGGAATTGTTTTTCAGACTCGTCTACCGCCGGTCGATAAACAAGGGTACGTGGAACTGCCGATCCGTCTCGAGGTGAACGGAAACTTCGATTCGATTGGGACCTTTGTGAACCAATTGGAAAGAAATCAACGGTTTGTTCAGGTTAAAGAACTGGAGATTTCCGAATCTCCCGCCGATCGTGGGCAGGATCTGGAGGATCCCACATCCTTCCAGATTCATGATGCTGTCATGGTGGTTTCCACCTTTATGTTTAAAGACCGTGTCGAGGATGCGGCCACGGATAAATAAGGAGAGCAATTAGGGGAAGAACTCGCCGCTTCTTTTCAAGCGAATTAAAAATGGCCCGCTTGAGCTCTGTAATGAAAATTCAGTGAGGTTTCTCTTTTTGGGGGAACCTCACCATTAATGATTGAAGAAACGGACACTGAAATGAGCTATATCTGTTTGGCGGAATGTCCCGGAGGGGAGACCGGACGCACACCGCAACGACCACCGGCCACCCGGATACTGTCCAAATTTCTCTTGGGCGTGCTGATTCTGGCTTTTAGCCTGAGCAGCGCCCCATCAGCATGGTCCGCGCAAGGTCGTGGGTATACCAAAAAAGAGAAACCGACGCCGACACCGATCCCGGATCCCGCCTCTATGCGACTCCAGGAAGTGGAGGAGATCTACAAAGGATACGCCCGGCTGTTTGTGCTCGGACATATCCTCAATCAAGGGCTCGGTCTCCAGATGAACCTTCCCAAGACCATGGATTTGGATTTGTTTGCTCAACAACCCCTCCTGGCGGAAGGGAGCAACGTCTACGTTTTCCCCAGAGGAAAAAGAGACCCACTTTGGCCACTTGTATTGCCGACACCTCAAGAGCAAGAGATTGCTCAACTACCGACCGAAACGCCGACACCACTGCCAGCGGCGCCTGAAGCGACTCCCACTCCGAGTCCTTCTCCCACTCCGACTGAGATTGTCCCACCTCCACTTTCCTTGCAGATCGTGACGCTTTCCCAAAACGGACCGCTTGTCATGATTTCAGACACGATTCTAGGTATCGGGGACACTGTCGACGACGCTACTGTCACCGAAATCATGAAGCATTTTGCGACTATCGAGTACTACGGAAAATCGTTTTACGTCACCAAAAAGGGAACTATCCGTCCTGAAGATTTCAGTGAAGAGGAGGTTCTTTTCTTCGATTAACGAAATCTAGGGAAATCGAATCGAGGAATAGGAACACAGTAGGGTGAACGGGGGAAATTTAGTGATGAAGAAATTTGTTGGAGCCATGACTCTCATAGCGACCATCCTGGTAATGGCGCCGCCACCGATGATTTTTGCTCAATCTCAAGGCGAAGACACGAGCACGTATAGCTCGAGAAAGATACGCCGTGATCTCGGCGAAAAGGGACAAATTGTCATCGAATCCCTCGAGCTCAACGAAGCGGACATCGGCGATGTCGTCCGGCTCCTGGCGCGCCTGTCCGGTATTAACATCATTACTGGCGATATACGCGGGTCCATCACCGTTTACCTCGAAAATGTCACCGTTCAAGACGCCATGCAGGCGATCCTTGCCTCACAAGGGTACGGTTTCCTCTTTGATGGAAACATCGTAAGGGTTGTCGAAGCGAGTCGCTTGGGTGAGGACCGAGTGGAAACGATCACCGAAACATTCCTCCTGAATTATCTTCCGGCCGAAGAGGTCGCAAACACTCTCAAGAATGTATTCAAGGGCGGCGATTCGCTCGGGGGCAGCTACAGCCAGATTGAAGCGAACATCGAAGCGAACGCTGTTATTGTGGTCGATATCCCCAGGAAGATGGAGGATATCCGAAGACTGATTTACATTCTCGATAGAAGGTTTGAGCAGGTTGAGATCGAAGGACGGTTCATTGAACTCTCGTATTCTCAAAACCAGGAATGGGGGATTGACTGGCAATACTTCCAGGATCCCGCGAATACTCTCGATGTGAACCTGTCACCCCAGCCACTCGACGCGCAGAACGTGGCGGGACAATTCAAATTTGCAGTTATTAACGGAAATCATAACCTCAACGGGTTCATCCAAGCCCTTGAAACAGACAATGACATCCGGATCTTGGCAAATCCAAAGATTCTGGCTCTTGAGAATCAACCGGCCCTCATTGAACTAACCGATGAGATCCCATTTGTGGAAGCAAACATCAGCCAGGGTGTCATCACTGAATCGGTCCAGTTTCAAGAGACCGGAATTCGCCTCCAAGTCACTCCCTCGATTGCCCACGAATCTGATGGAACATTTGTTAGGATGACTCTCGACCTCGAACAGAGGATTCCCGGTCCCAACGTTGTCCTTCAGAACTCGATCGCTTTCCCGATCGACTCACGCCACGCCCAGACCGATTTGATTGTACCCGACGAGGCAACCGTCATCATCGGCGGACTCAAGAGCAACGATCTGGCCTACACCTACGAAAAAATCCCATTCCTCGGCAGCGTTCCGTTCCTGGGCGCGCCCTTCCGACGTCGCGCGAAAACCGACGATCAGACGGAACTCATTCTTTTTGTCACTCCTCGGGTTATCTACGAGAACCCACCCTTGGACATGAAAGAACAAGAACTCCACGACAAGATCGACACTGTGGTCGATGGGCTTGAAACCCAGGCCGAGTGGCGGGAAACCGTCGAGTCTCCAGTCACCATGGTCGATAAGGGAATCATGTATTCCGGAGTGGAATGCAATGAAGAGCGATATGACCGCATCGAAAGCATGAAGAACACCATTGAAGGCATAAAACCCTATAAGGTCCACAAACCAAAGGGGATTCGAAAGGTTCGTGTTGACTCGTCCGGCGAGTATGTCATCGAGGAAGAGTTTGTCGATGACCCCAATGCGGACTTCTCTACAGACCCCAATCAAAATGACTCACCAGACTTCAGTGTCATCGAAAAGGAAGCTGGACCAGGATCGGGCGACTCCGGTGTCCTCTTTTCAGGGGATGGAGAAGAAGAAAATGGCGGAGGCACTTTCCAAGCTCCACCGCCGCCGCTGCCTCCGCCGGTCGTGCCC
>JAJDBZ010000142.1 GCA_029261095.1 Candidatus Omnitrophota bacterium
CGATGAATTCCAATCGCAGGCATTGGGTATCGTTCTGGATGGCGCCAACCTCATTCCACCGGACCGCCACTCCGAGATGGACGCCATCCTCACAGACTCTGTGCAGATGCTGAGCAATAATCTGATCATGGCTCATGCGAAAGACATTCCCACAGAACCGGAGGGCAGTCAGGCGGCGGGGAAGGGAACCCTGGATTGGGATGCTTATTTCAGATCGCTTCGGTCCGCTGGTTTCAATGGACCTCTAATTATGCATAACCTCTCGCCAGAGGAAGTGGAATCAAGCCGGACATTCGTCTTGGATCGCTGGACGAAGTGTTTGGAAGAAGGAGATTAGTCGGTGCCAACCTTTGAACATGAGGGGATTCATTTCAATTACGTGACTCTGGGGGAGGGTGTTCCCCTAGTTCTGAACCATGGCCTGGGGGGTGATCACACCCAGCCCAAAGATCTTCTCAGCGAACTCCCGGGTTATCGAACTGTTTACTGGGATTGCCGCGGGCATGGCGAAACCGAACCTGTGGGCCCCCGCGAAGGTTTTCATTTTTCCCAGTTTTCAAAAGATCTCGAAGCTCTCATGGACGGACTCGGGATTGAGAAGGCGGTGGTCGGAGGGATTTCGATGGGTGCGGCCCTCTCCACTCGTTTCGTCCTGGACCACCCCGAGAGAGTGCTCGCCCTCATCCTCATTCGCCCCGCCTGGTTGGCCGAAACCAATCCTCCGAACCTGGAGATGGCGCGAAAGATCGCCGCACTGCTCGAGTCCAAGGGGGTGGAAAGGGCATTGGAGGATGCAGAGTTTTTCAGTCTTGTTCCAGAGAACTTGCACAAAAATCTGCGCGATCAGATTCTGAAGCCCCAGGCGTTCGAACGGCGCTTTCGCCTTGAGGGGATGCCATCCTCCGCACCGACTCTCGACTGGGGCGAGGTTCAGTCGATTCAGTGTCCCACACTGGTCATCGGGAATGACAACGACCCCGTTCACCCGCTCGAATACGCGACCACATGGGCCGAGAAGATTCAACCGGCTCGGTTCGTTCAAGTGATCTCGAAAAATGATGACTTCGAGCTCCATGAAGAGGAGGTCCGCCAGGAGATTATCCGATTCATTGGCGAGAATCCCATTTCCTGACCGACTGGTGATCGTCCCTCGAATTCTAAACCCCCTCAATGATTCCGGAACCAGTCCTGGAGGAAGATGAGGAGGTCCATGGTGTCGACTTGGGTATCTTGATTGAAGTTGGTTTTTAACTCGGGGGTGGAAGATGGGGGAATTCCTTCGGACCGGCGCCATTCTTGTTGCAATAGGAACAGATCGATCTCATTCAAGATCCGGTTTCCATCCGGGTCAGTGAAAGGCAACTCATCCAATTGAAATTCCAGCGCGCCGATGTCGAACGCATGGGGTCCCTCGACACCGACTCTGGGGGCATCCACCGGGCGAGGGTTTCCGCCCCAATCCGTTGTGAGATCGGTTCGGGTTCCCGCGTCGATCAAGGGAGACATCGGTCGAAGCCTGAAATCCATCGCGTCAGGGTCGACGAATTCATCATTGAAATCGATGTTACCAACTCCGGGGTAGCCGCCGGGGATGGCGCAATGTTCCATGGTAACAAAGGTCGACGATACCGTGTTAGCCGATTCCTCACAATCAATGGCGCAATTGATGAACTGGAAATCTATACCATCGAAACAGTTGAAGAATCGGTTCTCTGCTTCGATAAAAGTGCAGTTGATGAATTTCGACGAGCCTACATTCGCAACCTGACTTCCGAGGTTTAGCAACGTAGAGCCACTTGATTGGGCGCCATCGACCTTGTTTCTCGAAAAAATGGAGTTCTCGATATGGGAGATGCCTTCAACAAAAATTGCTCCCCCTTCAAATCGTGCAATGGCGCCTGACACAATCCCGCTAACTTCATTCTCGGAAAACAAGCAACTGCTCGCTGTAAATCGGCCACGCACGAAAACGCCGCCACCCCGATTCTCAATAAGGTTTCGATCTCTCGATCCAACGATTCGATTGTCTCTGACGATCGTCCTTTCAAGATGGACATCCCCGACAACGTATAATCCACAACCATTTAGGATCGCATCTCTCATCTCTTGGCCCGGCGGAGGTGAATAGATCATCCGATGATTCTCAATCACGCAGTCAGTAAGATTTAAGACCCCATTCTTTATGGCTATTCCGGCTCCGAATTCAGAGTGTGCGCGCCCCGCTGCCTTTGGGGTCACATATAGCAATCGGTTGTCGCGAATAGTCGACTCAAAAACGGATAAGACGCAGTCAAGTCCAAGAATTCCTCCTCCTTCGATGATGTCCCTGTTCATCATTTCGTTGTCATATATCTGGCACCTTCTTATCGTCATCGAAGCATCCTCGACTAGCATTCCACCGCATTGGTAAGATCGACCGCCTGTGATGTGAAACCCGTCAACCACTGTGGCAGTGGCGCCCCTAATGACGATTTCATTAAGTCCAGATGCGCTAATAATTGTGGGGTTGGCGATAGGGTCGGGTCCGGGGATATCGGTCCCGTTGAGTCCACTCGCAAATCCACCGATTAAGCGGATGTAGGGCCTCAACTCAACTCTTTCGCGATAGGTTGCGGAGGCAACGCGAATTTCGGCCCCGGGAATGGAGGCGTGAATCGCAGACGAAATCGATCGGAAAGCGGTTTCCCAAGATCGGCCGTTAGAGTCATCCCCATCCGGGGAAACAAAAAGCGCCTGTCGGGACACGTCCGCAAGCTGACTTTCATACGCCCCGATGTCGAAAGCGCCAGGGCCTTCGATGCCCACTCCAGGGATGTCGACCGGTCGGGGATTGCCATCGATATCCTGAGTCGCGCCGACCACGCTTCCAGCGTCAATCGCTGGAGAGTTAAAATAGAGGCTCCCATCTTGAAAGATCAGGGGATCGACAAATAAGTTCCCGTTCCCATGAAAGCCATCCACTTCAGGGAAAACGATCGAGTGCGACACTTCCATGTCTTCCGTGGTTCCATCATTGAATTGACTCTGGGGGCCAGGGCTGTACAGGATGGAGTTGTTGAATCGATGGGTCCCGCGGAGGAATAGACTACCGCCTCCCGATATCGTCGTTGAAACATAAATACAGTCGCCATTTCCCCAAAGGTTGGTTCCGATTCGGCCTACCCCACCTCCACCGTAGGAGAAGCCACCTCCTGAATTATGCAGGATCGCAGTGTTCTCGATACTGCCAGATCCATCGAAGAACAGGCCCGCCCCACGAACGGAAATTCCAACATAACTTCCCAATCCCCCTTCCGTATTGTCAGAGATTTTGGTCCCCAGAATTTCCCACTCGTTCCGGAGGAAAAGCCCAGCCCCGTCCATGACGAGTCGAATCGCGCTCCCTTCACTCTCGAGACTGTTTTTCCGGATCAAGCACTTATCCATGTGGATGAAGCCTGAGGAATAGATTCCTCCCCCTCTGGAGACCGCCGCGATCTGACTGAAGCCGCCTTTCAGGTTCACTGTTTTGTTTATGCAACTGTTTTCTTGGAACAATGAGTGTGAAACGAATACCGTACTATTGTCCGCGTAAAGTCCTCCCCCCGAAGCTTCACGTGACGCACCAACGATTTCAGATCCAGTGACAGCGATCGTGTTTTCGATGAAGGAGCATCCAAGAATTCGAAGGGATGAAGCGGTGGCATAGATTCCTCCACCGAACGAGTCAATGTTTTCTCCCGATGCGATGTTTCCAGAGAATGTGCAATCTCGAATCTCCATGTCGCAAGAGAAACAAGCGAGTCCCCCTCCAAGGTTAGAGGTCCCGCCCGTAATGGTGACCCCATCCAAAACCGTGTCGTTCGCTCCAAGGACCACACGCTTGCCGGTTCCGGTGGCGTCGATAGTGACCCGCTTTCGGACAGGGTCTTGGAGGTCGAATCGATCGAGACGTTCCGTTCCATCGAACCCTCCATAGATTTCGACTCCGGTCACCATCTCGATCGATTCGGAATAGGTTCCGGCTCTAATCCAGATGTGGTCGCCGGATGCCGAATGAAGGAGCGCGTCCGTGATGGTGGTGAAGGCGGCGGGCCAGGAGTCTCCGGTGGTGCTGTCTCCGGCCGGGGAGACATGAAGCGTGGCGGCAGGGGTCTCGCTTGGATGGAGAAGGCAGGTGGAGATCAGGACGAATACGACTTGGGCGGTTCGCATTTTTCGTTCTCCTTCGGTCTTGAGAGGGCGGGACAGAGAGGCAAGGTCGGCGGTAAGTCGAAAACATCAGAGACCCTCTCAAGGTGGGGTCGATGACTCAAAAGGATTCAGTAGAAGTATATTCTCTCGGTGGTGTTGGTCAATGATATAAATATCGAAAAGTCCTTTCTTTCTTGAAACCCAATGCTCTCAAGGACTTGCAAGGTAGGCGGAAACTAACCGGGGAGGCCCGCCGACCCGCCTAGGGTGTTTCTTCCTCCAAAAACTCGTTCAACCGTTCGAGGTCGTCGGTGTTGATGTGATCGATGCCCACTTCGAGGGCGACCGCCCAGTATTTCTCGGTTTCCGGAGTGGCATAGAACCGAACCTTGCGGCCTTTCGAATGGATGTCCTCGACAATTTTTTTCAGTTTGGTCTTGTCCCCCTCGGCAATGTCTTCATTCCCCTCCCAGTCCATGTAACTCCACCAGCGTAGCGCGAACCAACGCCACTTGTTGTCGCCATTGGGATCGTCCTCGGAGTAATGGTTACTGTCGCGGCAGAATGGGCGGTCATCGTAATCATTTACCAGAGAGGTCTTGGCCCAACGGTCTCCGGTGAGGATGACAGTGACCTGGCCCTCTTTCACCTCTTCATCGGTGAATCGGGTCAGCATAGAATATTCGTTCAGGAGATCGACCAACACCGTATTCAGCTCTTCGCGCCCGTCTTTGATGTCCACCCAGAGATAAAAAGGTGTTCCATCGCCATGCACCGACCCGGTCTCGTTAACTCTCTTCCGCAGCGGATCGAGATAAAGATCTTTTAAAGATCCTTTCCAATCCCCTTTGTCGTGCGCCACTTGGATCTCGCCATCGACCAACCAGATGTCGGCTTCCACACTGTAGAAACGGTTGTCGAGCGCATCGAACAAGGGGCGATCGTGCTCGTAATCGTTGTGGGCGTGAGCATGGATATGGAGATTTGCTTCCTCGCAATACCCCCTCCCTAAAAGCGCCACTAGCCCAACCACAAGCGCCCAGAGCCTCATTTCTATAATCCTGGTTAGCATGACATCCCTCCCGGTGAATCCAGTTTGATTGCACTCCGCTGGCCGAGGGATGATGACTTTGATAAAACACCTTTGCAAGTGATATTTTGGGTATTGCCTCGACCCATCCACAATCGGCTGATAAGATGATCCGCGTTTATCGGAGGTTTGATTGATGACAGCCACACCCAACAGCAAAAGATCCCTCGAGGAACAGGTCCTTGAACTCCTCGAACAGAACGCTCGGATGCCCGATGAGAAGATCGCGACTCTTCTCGGGGTCGAGGCGGACGCTGTCGCCGAGACGATCCGTAAACTCGAAGACGACAAAATCATCCTCGGGTATCGAGCGGTAACCGATCCCGAAAAAACTTCGGAGGACTCGGTGACCTGTATGATCGAGGTCCGTGTCAGCCCGCAAAGGGGAGTCGGGTTCGACCGGATCGCGGAACGGATCTACCGTTACCCCGAAGTGAAATCGCTCTACCTGATGTCCGGGGCTTATGATCTCCTGGTGGTGATCGAGGGGAAAACCATTCACGATATCTCCTACTTCGTTTTCGAAAAGTTGGCCACACTCGATCACATCCAGTCCACCACCACACATTTCATGTTGAAAAAGTACAAGGACAACGGCATCACCATCGGGCAGGAAGAAAAATCCGAGCGGTTGCCGGTGGCGCCATGAAGATCTACACGATCCAGCCCATCAAGAACCCTGTCGACACTCACTTCCCGAGCGAAGGCCAGTGGGCACAGGCGGAGGTCGCGGTTCTCGATCAGTACCGGTGGACCGATCATGAGTATCATCCCAAATGCGAAGTGCGGGTTCTTTATTCAGAAGAGAATTTGTTCCTCTATTTTCACACCGAGGAACAGCATTTCGCCAGTAGCCGGACTGAGGATGGGGATGAGGTTTGGAAGGATAATTGTGTCGAGTTTTTCGTTTCGGCGAGTGAAGACCTTTCTGCCCCCTACATGAATTTCGAAATCAACATGATCGGCGTCATGCTTCTCGGAGTCGGGGTGGACCGTAACCAGCGGAGGAAGCTGGCGGCGGCCGAAATGAAATCAGTGATCCGTCAGCCCGATTACACCGAACCCATTGTTGACTCATCGGACACCTTAAAAATCTGGAACCTGAAGGCACTGATCCCGCTCGAGTTCATCAAACAACACTCCGGAACCGAACGTCCACAAAAAGGAACAGTATGGCGTGCCAATTTCAACACCTGCGCCTCGGATGTGCCTCACCCCTATTACGGAACCTGGAACCCCATCGAAACCGAACACCCGGATTTCCACCGCCCCGAGTATTTCGGCAAGATCGTCTTCGGATAACCCTCACCCGTAGCGCCGTCTTCCAGACGGCCATTTTACTAGCGGGGCTGGTCCAGAGTTGTAATCCGGACCCTGAATCGTTCACCTGATCATCTGCGCCGTGAATCCTTTCTAGGCGCAACTTAAGCAGGAATCCTTTCCTGCGGATGGAACCGACGAGCCGTATATTCTTATCCAACCTTTCGGCGAGCGACAGCACGAAGGGATTCGTGCAGAAGTGGGTTCGAGAAGGGATTCTCGAACCAGCAATCGAGTCATTACAGTCCTTCTCCTTCCTCATGTGAGGCAACTTTAATGCGGCGCTTACGGTTGGGAAACCTTCTGCCAGTCCGTTAATAATATTTCCAAGTCTAGCGAGTCCACTTTGCCGTCCTCATTGATATCTGAACGGTCGTCATCTAAAAAAAATTCAGGGTTGCGGGAATGGAAAATGTAGGCTCGACCCGCGTTGGAAGGGCTGTCGCCGGGTGATTCGCCTTCAGTTCCAATCACGATGTCGGGAACTAGGTCACCGTTTGCATCCGGGACAAAGGAGACTGATTGAGCGAAGTCACCTTCCACTTGGGGGTTTGGCGAGTTAAGAATCTGTAAGAGTTCCAATGTCGCACTATTGTAGATATAAGCGTTCCCCGCACTCGCTCGTCCACTAACCGTTCCTCGCTCACCTTCTGCGCCAACAAGAATCAATGAGAAGGGATTTAAAGAAGATCGAGAAACGCTGTCCAGAAAGGCGCCAAAAGCTCCTCTAGTATCATTGTTAGGCGTCCTAACTGTGCGCAAGAGGCTTCCATTAGATCCAGAGAAAACGTGAAAACTACGCTCCCCCCAAGCACCGATAACAATATCGTCGATATTGTCACCATCGAAATCCGAGAGCGAAACAACCGACTCGCCGAAAAAGGACCGTTCTCTATCAACCGGCGATTGGAGGGAATGAATTTCCTGACCGGTTTTTCCATCGATTACATACGCACGTCCCCGATCCGTAAAGGAACTTGGCTCCTGGGGCGCACCGACAATCAGGTCAGCAAAACCGTTACTATTCAGATCCTGGATGGAAGCAACTGAAGAACCGAACGCACCGGATGGTGACGGTGTTGGAGACCCGAATGTTTTCAAGTGTTTTCCTGTGGCACCATCAAATATATCGACATTTCCCACGAGGCTAGAACTGCCAATTGCGAAATCATCGGCTCCATTGTCGTTCGTATCGGAGAGCTCCGTGATTGATGCACCAAAGCTGCCTGAGGTAAGACTTGGATTGACCAGTAAATGGATGACTTCCCCAGTCGCACCGTCAAATATGTACGCGGTCGGGCGTTCCCCGCTGGCCGTCTGTATGGATTCCCCAGATGTACCAACAAACACGTCGCCACTTCCATTTCCATTCATATCTCTCAAGCCAGAAACCATATTGCCAAACCGGCCGCCTTCTTCTGGATTAGGTGAAGAGAATGTCCAAATCAGCTCACCATTAGATCCATCGAATAGATAAGCCCTCCCCGCATTTCGGATTTCACCAGCATCCTCGTTGCGTGCGCCCACCACGACATCGCCGATTCCATCTCCATTCACATCGGGGACGCCCCCCACGGTACGTCCGAACCGACCGCCGGGTTCTTCATTTGGCGATTTGAGTTCCACGACAAGGTTGTAGGTCAGGCCATTCGAGAAGGTAGGGTTGGAAAGAGGGAGGCACAGGAAGAGGAGAAGGGCGATTGCCCGGGGTGCGGAATGCAAGCGCGATCCGGGTCCCGTGGTCTCTCTCATGACATTGTACCTTCCTGAAGTTAATCGACATTAAGATAACATATGTCGAATAGAGAATCAATACAAAATATTCTTGCGGGTTGTCTTAGCGAAACCTTCCCCGGCTCGCAAAAACAAAAGCCCCCGGCCGGTCTCCCGGTCGGGGGCTTTCTCTATATGTAAAGGCAACAACTCTGAGGGGTTTCTTAGAAACCGCCCATGCCACCCATTCCACCCATGCCACCCATGCCGCCATCGCCATGATCAGGCATTTCCGGTTTGTCTTCCGGTTTTTCGGTGATCATCGCTTCGGTGGTCAGAAGCAGCCCCGCGATGGAAGCGGCGTTCTGAAGAGCGGAGCGTGTTACTTTGGTCGGATCGATGACACCGTCTTTGACCAAGTCGGTGTACTCTTCGGTCGCGACATTGAATCCGACATCTTTCTTGCACTCTTTGACCTTCTCCACCACGATCGAACCCTCGAGTCCGGCATTGGTGGCGAGCTGACGCAGCGGGGCTTCAAGAGCCTTCGAAAGGATCTCGATGCCAAGTTGCTCGTCTTCGTGGTCAAGTTGGACTTTGGAGAGAGTGGGAAGGGTGCGGATCAGAGCGGTACCGCCACCTGGGACGATCCCTTCCTCAACCGCGGCGCGGGTCGCGTGAAGCGCGTCCTCGACACGGGCCTTCGTCTCTTTAACTTCAGTCTCGGTCGCAGCGCCGACATTGATGACTGCAACACCGCCGGACTACTTGGCGAGACGCTCCTGGAGCTTCTCACGGTCGTAGTCCGAAGTGGTGGTCTCGATCTCGGTGCGGATCTGCTGAATGCGGCCTTTGATGTCGGAAGATTTTCCGCCACCCTCAACGAGGACAGTGTTGTCCTTGTCGATGACCACGCGCTTGCAGGTTCCGAGATCTTCGAGGGTCACGCCATCGAGGTTGATGCCGAGTTCCTCGCTGATGAAACGTCCACCAGTCAGGATCGCAATGTCTTGCAGCATGGCTTTGCGACGATCGCCGAAACCAGGGGCTTTCACCGCGCAAACCTTGAGGGTTCCACGAATCTTGTTCACCACCAGAGTGGCAAGCGCTTCGCCTTCCACATCTTCACAAATGATCAGGAGAGGACGGCTGGTTTGAGCGACCTTCTCGAGAACGGGGAGAAGATCTTTCATGTTCGAGATCTTCTTCTCGTTAATCAGGAGGTAGGCATCGTCAAGAACCGCTTCCATGCTCTGGGCATCGGTTGCGAAGTAAGGGGAAAGATACCCCTTGTCGAACTGCATACCCTCAACCACATCGAGAGTGGTCTCGATGGTCTTGGCTTCTTCAACAGTGATGGTGCCGTCTTTTCCGACTTTTTCCATCGCATCGGCGATCAACTCGCCGATCTGTTCGTCGCCATTGGCGGAGATGGTGGCCACCTGAGCGATCTCAGTCCGGTCCTTCACCTTACGGCTAAGCTTCGCGAGTTCGGAAACGACTGTTTCAACACCCTTGAGGATGCCTCTCTGAAGCGAAATCGGATTCGCGCCGGCAGTCACATACTTGAGACCGTTCTTGAACACCGATTCGGTGAGGATGGTCGCTGTGGTGGTTCCATCGCCGGCGATGTCGCTGGTCTTGCTGGCCACTTCACGCACCATCTGGGCGCCCATGTTCTCGAACTGGTCTTCGAGTTCCACCTCTTTCGCGACAGTGACACCATCTTTGGTGACTGTCGGGCTTCCCCACTTTTTATCGAGGACCACGTTGCGTCCCTTTGGGCCGAGGGTGACTTTGACCGCAGCGGCCAATTTTTCCACACCTTTCAGCACTCTCTGACGCGCGTCGTCGCTATATTTAATCAACTTGGATGCCATTCTCGTATAGCTCCTTTCAATATCGAGAGATTTTCAATTTTTGTTTTCGGTTTCAGATTAACCAAGAATCGCGAGGACATCGTCCTCACGCATTATCAGGTGCTCTTCACCATCCAGCTTCACTTCAGTTCCGGCGTACTTGCCGATAAGAACTTCATCTCCAACTTTCACCTCGAGGGCAGTCCGACTGCCATCGTCATTCAATCTACCAGGGCCAACAGCAACGATCTTAGCCTTTTGGGGCTTTTCCTTCGCGGTGTCAGGAATGTAGAGAGTTCCGATTTTTGCCTCACCCTCTTCCACTCGCTTTACCAGAATACGATCGGCCAATGGGGTAATTTTCGCCTTCGCCTTCGCCATAGCGCTTCGCGCTCCTTTCATCTCAATGAAATCAATGTCTCTTCTGAGCCCCGAATTGTCGGGTATGTGCCCCTTGAAAGCATTTGCGATGCCATTGGGACCCCGTAGATCGCGTGATGACTCTATGTCCTGTATTTCCAGTTGGTTAAGAAAACCTGTATTCCAACATACCCACTCAAAACCCCCATGAATCCATTTGATTATGGTCATTCATGCCAACCCACAGTGCCATTTTGGCGCGATTGTTCTGTGCCAAACTCTGCTACCACCGATCCGGTTTTCCGGTTTACCCAACCCCACCCAATCACTTGCGAAACCGCGGGGCCTCACCCCACCTCCGCATTGACGATGCAAGCCGCATCTCTCATTCTCCGATCATTCAAATACGGGATGGACCACCAAAGGACAATTGGATGATCAAACTACTATTCATCGGGATCGGAGGAGGAGTCGGTTCCATCCTCCGGTTCCTGATCGCTGAAGGGGTTCAGAAACTGACCGGAGGAATCTTCCCCTGGGGGATCCTGGTCGTGAACCTGGTCGGCTGTTTCGCGATCGGATTTCTCGCTTCGCTCTTAACCGGCCCCTGGTTGATCGACGAGAAATATCAAGCGCTGATCATGGTCGGAATTCTCGGCGGCCTGACTACCTTCTCAACTTATGCCTTCCAAACAGTCGACCTCACACGTGGAGACGATTTTTTCTTCGCTCTCGGCAATTTCCTCTTGAGTAACCTCCTCGGATTCATCGCGGTCTGGCTGGGGCTGAGGCTGGCGCAGGAGATGTACTGAGCCCGTTTACCGAGATAAGGCAAAATTCTCTCCATCCAAGATAGAGCATAGGATCTGATACAAGATAGCCATCGGATTGCTGTCACACATTCACGGTGTCGCGGCTATCGTTCATCGCTACAACCGGGTTAAGAGCGGGTAATCCAGATTGAGTGTACGACCGCCCTTGTACGCAGGCAGCCTACCCACAAGCATGTCGCACACCCTACTGGAAAAATGTGCTTGACGTCTGATAGGAGACCGAGGATCATCTCTCCGAACGACAAGAACTGTTGGGCCGTGAGGCTCCAACTGGGAATTCCTCCGTTAAACCACACCACTTCATCCTCCCGCCGGAAGGAAATGGGCGTTCATGAGGCCACGTTATCCCTTCACTTGAGACCGTTTGGCAACTAGAAATTGGGAGTTACGCGAAATGAAACGCAAGGGGAAAAAAATAGCGATGCTATCGCCGATAGCTTGGAGAACTCCTCCGAAAGAATATGGCGCATGGGAGACAGTAGCCAGTAACATTACCGAAGGCCTAGTCGACCGAGGCTGGGATGTGACTCTTTTTGCAACCGCCGACTCGATTACAAAAGCTAGACTTCACGCGGTTATCCCTCATGGCTATGAAGAAGACAAAACCATTGATCCAAAGGTGGCAGAGTATCTTCATATCTCCGAGGCATTTGAACATGCCCGGGAATTCGATCTCATTCACAGCCACTACGATTTTATGGGGCTGAGTTATTCTCGTCTGGTCTCAACGCCTGTACTGACAACGATTCATGGGTTTTCCTCACCCCGAATCATGCCTGTCTACGAAAAGTACCGAGGTGGTTATTTCGTATCGATTAGCGACTCGGACCGCGCCCAGGGACTCAATTATTTGGGCACCGTTTATAACGGCATTGACCTGTCCTTGCATGATTTTTTTGATGAAGGGGGAGAGGATCTCGTATTCTTGGGAAGGATTCATCCGGATAAAGGGACCCATTTAGCCATTGAGGTCGCTAAAAAGAGCGGTCGGAAACTTGTCATTGCAGGGATCATCCAGGATGAGAAGTATTTTGCGGAGAAAGTGGAACCTGAGATTGATGGAGATCAAATAGCTTTTGTCGGTTCGGTTGATCCAAGCAAGCGAAACGAACTATTTCGCGGTGCATATGCCGTCCTACATTTGAATGTTCTCCCGGAGCGATTCGGTCTTGTTTTAGTCGAGGCCAACGCAAGTGGTGTCCCGGTCATCGCCATGGACAGGGGCTCCTGTCGGGAAGTGATCGATGATGGTAGAACGGGATATCTAGTGCAGAATGTAAATGAGGCGGTGCGTTCTCTCGATAGAATCCCCGAAATCAGGAGAGAAGATTGTCGAAGAAGAGTTGAGGAGAAGTTTTCGCTTGAGAGAATGGTTACAGGATATGAGCAGATATACGATAAGATATTTGACCACTAGAAACCAAACCGAAATTTGCTGCGATCGATCTGGACGTTCGCGCCATCGGATTGCTGCCCCATAACCACCGCGATCTTCGACCGCCATTCGAATCCATTCAATCGGTTGAATTCAGTGTCGAGGCTTCTTAGTGAATATTTGTGCTCAGGTTGCTTTCATTCCAAAACCTCAATCGAGACGACAGACCCATTCCGGTCGAAATCCTGACCAAAGGATAGATGAACTTCGGACTCCAGCTTTCCTAAACCCGGAACCGTCACGACCGGCGGGGAACTATATCCCGAACCTCCCTCAGTCACTTCAAACCCTATGATCCGACCGTCTTCAACCATTGCATAGGCAACGGCTTCATCCGTGGGCCACATCTCTCCTCGGCCGGGGTTGTAACGGTAATAGTTCGAGACCGCGTCGAGCCGTTCGTTGGTGATCCCATGCGGCCCAAGCGCGTTCATCAGGACTTCCTTGTTCTGCCTGACTCTGTGGCGGTCTGGTCGGGTTCCAGCAGGCGCCGGTTTGACACGCCTGAATGCTTCCCGAAAAACCTCCGGAGAAACGCCAAGCGCGGCGGCAATGAGCATCACTGGTCGACCATGATCGACTGGGTCGGTGTCATGTCCTCCTGAGAATGTGACACCGACCCTCTTCGTCCCATCATCGCTCGTCACTTGTTCACTTACAGGTTCTTCTTGACACCCAATGAATGTAAAGAGACTGATGAAGAGTACAAAGGTGGTCGCGAAGATGGATGAACTTCTCATGATTGTGGAGAACCCTTACCTGGGTTGCGCCCTCAACTCCCTCACCGCCTCTACAATCCTCACCCCCGCGCGGTCGATCTCCTCATCGGTGGTAAACCTTCCGAGGGAGATACGAATTGAACTTCTAATGGCTTCTTCCGAGAGTCCCAAAGCCTTCAAGACATGCGAAGGTTCAAGGGAAGCTGTTGTACAAGCGGAACCAGTTGACATGGCAATATCCGGAAGTTGGGTGAGAAGGTCTTCGGCATCGATTCCCTTGAACCTGAGATTGAGGTTTCCCGGTAATCTATTCGCGGAGTGCCCATTCAATTGGACCCCTGACAAGTCACTCTGAATTCTCTGAAAAAGATTGTCGGAGAGGAATTGAATCCGAAGAGATTCCTTTCCCATCTCCCACTGACAGAGTTCACTCGCTTTGCCCAGAGCAACAATTCCCGGGACATTCAATGTGCCACTGCGCATCCCACGCTCATGCCCACCACCGTCCATCTGCGACGCGAGACGAACCGTCGGAGACCGGCGTCGGACATATAGAGCGCCGACTCCCTTGGTGGCATAGACCTTGTGCCCGGAAAGGGAAAGGAGGTCGATCTTCATCTTATCCACATGGATGGGAATTTTTCCAACGGCCTGAGCCGCGTCGGTGTGGAAGAGGACATCGTGCTTTCTGCAGAGGGCGCCAATCTCTTCGAGCGGCGCCAGGGTGCCAATCTCGTTGTTCACCGCCATGATCGAAACAAGAAGGGTGGTGGGGCGTAGTGCAGACTCGAGTTCCTCCAGGTCCACCGTTCCCTCCGAGTTCACACCCAACAGTGTCACCTCGCTCCCACGTTCGGAGAGTCGGGAAAGCGGATCGAGTATCGCTTTGTGTTCAGTGACTACCGAGATGAAATGGTTACCTTTGTCCCGATACTTCTCCGCCACCCCCTTAAGGGCCAGGTTATTGGATTCGGTTGCCCCGCTGGTGAATAGTATTTCCTTCGAAGTGCAGCCCAAGAGGTCGGCAATCCGAAACCTTCCGGCTTCAACTAACTTTGCTGACTCCCATCCGTAAACATGCCCCTTGCTGGCGGCATTCCCAAATTTTTCCGAGAAGGTCGGAAGCATCTCCCGAAAAACTCTCGAATCGACAGGAGTCGTGGACTGATAGTCGAGATAAATTGGACGGTCTTCATTCACCATGATCTTTCACCTATGAAGTGGGTAGTCCCAACTCCAAGCAATCAGAACTAAAGTATACCCCTTCTGGGTTCGTTAATAGTTTAAGGGAACCCTTGGGATTATAAGACAGGAGACGACCCAATCATTCTCATCTATCTATGATACTCACCAAGCGTATCTCTTTTCAGCTGGCTGCGGCTATCTCGTTAATGGTTCTCGCCTACCTGATGGTTCTCTATCAATTCATCAGTGTCCAAACACTTCTGGAGGAAACAGTCCAACAAACCCGTCAGGTGGATACCCTTTCACTGAAACTCTTCCAACTTCAGCACGATCTCGATGCCGAAATTTTTATCGGCAGATACGACCGTCCCCCGATGAAAAACCGTATCGAGGATCTATCTCACAACATTCGTGTCGCCGCTACTGAGTATCTGGATTGGACCGCAGACCCGGCAAAACGGGAAGCTCTCGAACAGTTTCTTCGGAACCGTGAAGAGATGGAGAAGTGGGAGAAGCAGCTGGCTGAGATCGGCCATTCGGAATCCTCCTATATGAATTTGCTCGATCTGTGGAAGCAAGAGGCGGCGGCAGCCCACAAGGCGTTGGTGGGACTCGGCGGAGTCAGAATGAAAATCCAG
>JAJDBZ010000143.1 GCA_029261095.1 Candidatus Omnitrophota bacterium
AGAAACTGGGCGCGCGAGAATGTTTCACCACGGAGGACCACTTTGAACTCCACTTGAAACTCACCGCGGAGGGGATCCAAGGTAAAGGTTTTGTATCTTCTCAAGTCCTGCGGGTCATAGACCATGGCCGCTTCAGGTCCGGCTCCGGGCGGAATCATGCTTCCCTGGATTTGCAAGACTCCTTCGATCTCCTGAGCATTCATCGGGTCGTCGTAAATAGTCGCCTGCTCATGGGGGATGCGGGGGTCACGCGGGGCAGCCGCACTGGGATCGTTAAAGTAAGGTGTATCATAGACGAACCAAGCGGAACTTGGCTGGCCATCTTCAAACTCATCCGAGAATACACCTTGCTCGATACTGAAATCGTCATCGAAGAGGAGGAAATCAGGGATCTCGCCGGTCACGTCCGATTCGGATGTTTCCTGACTCTGGGCTGAAATCGGCAGAATTGCCGCGAAAATTGCGATTAGTAACCAATTACGATACACGTTTGACACTCCTTCCGGGTGCCCATCCAAGGGATAGTTTGTCAAAATTCCGCCAGAGCGTCAAACCGACTTGCCGAATAAAGGCTCCAAACGAAAAAGCCCCCCACGGGATATGATCGGCCTGAACCCACCAGGGTCTTAGTGGGAATGTATCGGAGTAGGACCGACTTGTCACCCAATTAGCATGGAGGACTGGACTGTTCCCGATCCATTCCTATTGAGTTACAGCACCTGGAAGGTTGTAAAGGCGAATCTCGGGACCGGGCCTTTGCCATCGCCACAAAGAAAAAGTGGGTGCATATATGTTCTCTGGGTGGAAGTCGACTCCCCCTCCAGAGGGCAAGATGGTCCATTTCTCTCTCCCAGACAATTCGAGATCTTCGAGGAATTCTGCATAAGATTCAGCTCCCCGATATTCCTTTTGGACATGCCCCTGTAAAGCTGCCTCCCAATAGAATGAGGAATAGAGCAGCTTGTTGACACCTGAATCGAGTAGATCGTCAATCGACTCCATTTCGATCCGATGAAGTTCCCCATTCTCGAAACTCTTCCGGTCGTTCAAGAGTTTTTTCTCGATTTTCCGTGGAATTTCGCGGGGGAGCGGTGGAAGGAATCCGGTAATCAGCGGGTAATCGGTTGGGGTCAGTGTTTCCTCGAACTTTTCGATCGCCAACACCCTCGTATCTGTCTCACCCAAAAGCACATCGAGGCGAATGGCCGGGAATAGAGTACTGGCCATGATGGAAATAACAAAACCCCATACCACATTCTGTCGGACTTTCGGCGACATCACCTGTGCAACCCAGGCGTGGTCGCCATAAACAGCGAGAAATCGGACTGTCCATAGGATTTGAATTGGAACGAGTGGTAAGAACCACCGCCCCCAAACTCGTTCACCCATGCTGATGATAAGGAAATAGGGGATAGCGAAGGATAAGAGAAGTCGATCTTCTCTCTCATGTCGAAGTAGCGCCATCATCAACCCAAAAAACCCGATCACTCCTATAACTCGCCCCCCTCCCCACATCCAAGGTCCCTCGAGATAACCCCATAACAGGGGCTCTCCTCCTCCGTAAATGGCAGGCTGAGATTTCGAAGTGAACCACTGGTAACGGATGTCTTCCCAAAACTGACTCGAATCCAGAACCGCGTAAGGAGTGGTGATGACAAATCCGATTCCTACTGCCGCAATCAAAATGGTTCCCGATCCCAGGAGCCAGGGAACATCGATGCGAACTTCCTCGCCACGGATCACATTGGAAAGAGCTACATAGAAGAGAGGGAAGATGAGAGGAGCGGCGGTGTACTTGATGCCACAACAAACCCCGACCCAAAGAGCGAGGGATAACATCCGAAGGATGTTTGTTTCGGGCCGATTGAATTCCCGTAGTAAAAGCCATAGGGCAATGGTTATGGCTGTTGTGAGGGGGATATCGACTGTGGCGAAATGACTGTCTCGAACATGGAGGAAATGGGCCGCCAATAGCCAGGCCGATCCAAGTCCGAGAATCTGAATGGAGGACCGATTACGATCCCACTCTCGTCCGAGGAGGTAGAGTGCAAGAATTCCTAAAGTCCCGATTCCCGCCACCAACACACGGATCCAAAGATGAAAAGGAAACGGGTTTTCTGTAAAACTCATCCAGTAGTCGGCGGGCGTTTCAGACCCCGAAACCAGATACCGCAAGCCTTGAACCAGCAGAGTGAGGTAAAGCATCCCCGAAGGGTATTCAAACCATCTGGGATTGCCGTTTTGCGCGCCCGCCTCCATCGCATGATACAACAGGTTGTGTTCATCTGGGTGGACCACCAATGGGGATCCAAATTGGATTCCGATAAGGCGGAGAATCAGGGCGAAGATTAAGCAAGTGGCAAGACAAAACTTGGTGGTATTCAAGATATCAGGAGAGTCCTTCCCCGGTTTGTCAGCTGGAGTTGTCTCCAGATACCACTTCGCCGGAGGGGGCTAGTCGACCGATGCTGGTCAGAATTTCATAGGGGATGGTCCCTGCCTTTTCTGCAATTTCCTCCACTCGAATCGATTCTTCGCCCTGGTTTCCGAGCAGGATAACAGGTTCCCCCCATCGAAGGTTTTCACACTCGGAGACATCGATCGAAATCAGATTCATCGAGATCCTACCAATTACTCGACACCGTTTCCCCTTGATGAGAGCCTCCGCGTTACTCTTCAAGTTCCACGCAAAACCGTCTGAATACCCAACAGGTACCGCTGCGACGAACATCGGTTTTGGGGCAATAAACTCTCTCCGATATCCGATCGTCGTCCCGGTTGGAACTGCGCGGACCTGGACCAAATGACTCATTAGACTCATCGCCGGGAGCAGTCCAAGATCCCTTCCATCCAAACCGCGCGGGTCGGCGCCATAGAGCGCAAGTCCCACACGACATAGATCGAAATGGCTATCGGGATGAAATAGGGTTGCCCCGCTATTCGCGAGATGGAAGATCGGATTTCTTCCATCGAGGAGCGTCTTGATTTCTCCCGAGAGTTCCGCAAATCGGCGGATCTCGCCGGTGGTGTGATAGGAACGGTTTTGTTTTGCCCGCGCGAGACTGTCGGGGTCTTCTTCCGACGCGGGTAAGTGACTCATGACACCTACAATCCGGATAAATTTCGATTCCTTAATGTTGATCAGTTCTCTAAGCATCTCTTCGTAGGAATAGCCCAAGCGACCCATTCCACGATCAACCTTCATATGGAAATTCATATCGGTCTCATTGGATTCCAGCCACTGGGTCCATTCCATTCGCTGGTCCGGCGATACCAACACCTCTTCCACACCCAGCGCGGAAGCCAATTCAAACTGCCTGGGTAATGAGGGTACAACCTTCAGAATCTTGACCGAGTCTCCCCATTTGTCCCGAATGATGGCCGCTTCTCCCAGTGATGCCACCGAGAAATGACGACACCCGGCTTCGTAGAAGGCACCCGCCGCCCTCTCCAGGCCATGGCCATAAGCATCCGCTTTGACCACCGCCGAAATCTGGGTCTTCTTACCAACCAGATCCTGGACACAACGGTAGTTGTGGATCAGTGCGGATCGATCGACTCGCACCTGTGTGATCGGTTCGTTAGCGAGTGTGGTCATGGGTTCTCCCTCTCGATGGGATAGTGCTCGTGGACGAAGGCTAGCGCATCCTCATAGGTTTGCAACTTCCCCTCCAGTTGGGCGTCCTCGACTTCGGTAAGAATTTTTTTGAATAGAGGGCCCGGCAGATAACCTTTTTCGATTAAATCACCTCCGTTTAGAAGCAGATTGGGCTTCATTTCCTCTTCGGGGAGTTTCTCAAGTTGTTCCAAGCAGAAGTGATGAAGATCCATCTCCCTGTGAGAGCCGAGACAATCGAGACGGTGCAGTTCGAGCAAGAGTGGGAATTTGTCCTGACGCAAGAACCGTTTCAGTTTGGCAGGCCGCATCTGCTTAACCGCGCCGAATTTCATGTGATCCGCAACCAAGTCACGGACAATTTCTTTTCGTTCGTTCGAGAGGCGTAGTCGATTAGCGATGCGAGTGAAAATCTCAGCCCCCAATTTGTCATGACGATTGAACCGTATTCGATCTGCTACCTCGAAAGTGTCGGGTTTGCCCACGTCGTGGAAGAGAACACCGAGTGCAAGTTCCTCGCTCGGGTTCTCCATCTGGTCGAGCATGAGGAGAGTGTGGATAAACACATCTCCCTCCGGGTGGTATTCCGGCGGTTGTTCCACTCCCTTCATTTTCTCCACTTCGGGTAGAAGTTCCTGGAGCAACCCGGATTCGGACATCAGTCGGATAGCGCGGCTCGGTCTGGGCTGAACCAACATGCGGAGGATCTCATCGCGAATTCTCTCGGCGCTGATTTCATGGATGTTCGGCGACTCGGCGACCAGCGCTTTCCATGTCTGTTCCTCGATATCGAAGTCGATCTGTGCGGCGAAACGAATGGCGCGCAGAAGGCGCAGGCGATCCTCGCTGAA
>JAJDBZ010000144.1 GCA_029261095.1 Candidatus Omnitrophota bacterium
CGGATGAGGTCGCATTGGAATTGGCGGAGATTTCAGCCACAGCGATCGTCGTGCATCCACCCGACCCCATTCCAGGTGCAATCGACGCGGTCAAGAAGGCGGCCGAAAGATTCCCCATCGGCCTCATCTCCGATACAGCCACCAGCCCGGGCCGTTGCCTTCGGCAGCTCCTCGAACGTGATGGCATCCTCGACCTTTTTGGAGCGCTCACCTTCTCCGATGAAGTCGGGGTCGCGAAACCTCAAGCCCCGATGTTCGAACTCACCGCGCACAACCTTGGAATCGAGCCGGAAAAGATGCTTCACATCGGCGACTTGGAATACACCGACATCGTCGGCATTCACCGGGCTGGCGGAAAAGCGGCCCTCTTCACGGGATACAATGACCACTTTCTAGAGAACACTGCGGCGGATTATGTCTTTAAAGAGTGGAAGGAATTTATCAATCTTCTGCCCAAGTTGACGGAATAACCCCAGGCTCAGCGCCCGTCCAATCATTGGATTTCCACGATGATGTGCTCCGACAGTCTCATCTCGACCAAAGAAAGAAGGAATGCAAGCGTCGATTCGGCGCCCTGATTGTAGTTGACCGCATTCGGTTGAAGACCATCGTAACAACCGCCCGTCTCTGGGTCGTAGAGAAGGGAGCCTAAATCGTTTCCGCCCAGGAACCACTCAAACGCTCGGTGCGCCTCATTAAGCCAATGTTCGTCGCCGGTCACCCTATGGGCTTCGAGGCAAGCCGATACGGTGCTGTACGCCTCAATGGGTTGTTGGTCGAATCGTGCCGGTTCCGAACCGCGCGTATAGAAACCATTGGAACCGATGGGGACAAAATGATCGTCTTCACGGCGCTGGAGTTTGCACAACCAATCCAGCGAGGCCAGCGCGGAATCCAACATTTCATTGGATTCCATCCATCTTCCGCTCAATAGCAATGCGTGAGGAATTTTGGCGTTGGCGTAAGTGAGAGATTCTTCAAACCAGAGCCAATCCGGGCGGCTGACCGCTTGAAACAATCCTAGCAGTTTTTCAGCAAGTTGGACGCGCAGATTCTGCGCCAACCGATGGCCGTAATACCGACGCAGGTATTCGTGAATCCCGACCAAGGCGAAGGCCCAAGACCGGGGGCTGGCAAAACTTCCGGCTGCCGGAAGAATTCTTTCAAACAACTCATTCGCCACTCCACAAAGTCCCCGCCGTTCCGAACGTCCCGCCACAGTCCCAAGCGCCCAAATGGCGCGGCCTTGCGAATCTTCGCTGCCAACCTCGTCTAGCCATTGTCGATCGTAGGACATGAAGTTGTGAAACTGACTCTTCTCCTCATTGAAGGCGTGGCTGGTAAATGCCATGTATCTGGAAGCCAAATCCACACCCGCAGATGATTGTTGCTCCACCTCTTGTTGTTCCAATAGCACCATGAGGAGCAAACCTCTCACATTGTCATCGACACAATATCCATGATTGTATCTGGGAGTGGTGAAACGGGCATGCTGGAGCAGTCCCGTTTCGTCGGACATACGATACAAATGATCGAGTTTGAGGATCGGCAGTTCTCGGGGAGGTTGACCGACTGTCGGTCCGATGTTTGTGATTCGAGGGGTTTCACTCCGCTCTTTGATCGCGAGGCTGAAAGATCTGACATACTCTTGCGACACCTTCGACCAAACCATGTCGCGTCCGTATTCGTAGGCGCGTCTCCTCATGGCGTGCCTATCCCCTTCCTGGTCGAGAAGATGGATCACCTGGTTGGCCAATGCGTCGGGATCCTCAGGGGAAACGATGACGCCGCGACCTTCCGCCAGGACTTCCTCCGCGTACCAGATCGGGGTGGAAATCACCGCTTTTCCAGCTCCTAACGCGTATGCCAAGGTTCCCGACACCATCTGAGATAGGTTCAGATAGGGAAGAATGTATAGATCTGCGGCGCTGATGAACTCGATCAGCTCCTCTAAACTGACGAAACGATTATGAAAGACCACATGAGACTCGACGCCCTTGGTCTTCACCAACCGCTGGAGTTTCAGCCGATAGGACTCACCTTCGGTTTTCAATAAATGTGGATGAGTCGCCCCCTGGACCAGATAGACCACTTCGGGATGGTTTTCGATGATCTTTGGAAGGGCTTCAATGACATTTTCGATGCCTTTATTCGGCGAAAGCAGGCCGAATGTCAGCATTACCGTTTTTCCTTCGACCGCGAATAGATCCTTATGAAAATTTGGATCGACAAACGGTACATCCGGTATCCCATGATGAATAAAATCGATCTTCTCTTCCGGGACATCGTAAATCTCCGTAAGAAACTCGATCGACCGATGAGCCATCACCACCAATCGGTCCGATACTTCAGCCAATTCCTTGAGGACCTTCTTCTGAGCGGGGGTTGGGTCTTTCAAGACAGTATGCAGCGTTGTCACAATTGGCATCCGGAGTTGCTTGAGCAGCGCTAAAATGTGACTGCCAGCGGGTCCTCCATAAATGCCGTACTCATGCTGGACGGAAACGACATCAATCCGGTTGATGTTCAGGAAGTCAGCTACGCGCCGATACGAGGCCAGGTCTTTTTCAGCGAACTCGAACCGGACTCTGGGAGGGTAGACATACCCCTCCCGTCGATCGTTGACCGCCATGACCATGACTTCGGATTCGGTTAGATTTGAGGCTAAGGCATCCGCGAGATCTGTGGTGAAAGTGGCGATTCCACACTGACGGGGAAGGTGATCCCCGACCAGAACAACTCGATTCAAAGCAGTTTCCATTTCGGACAAAGTTCAACTCCATTCATCGAGCGCCGAGCGCCTCAAGCAATTCATCCATTGGTATACTCGCAATGCGAGAAGCCGTATCGGATACGGCGTAAGGAACAATGAGTTCGTTGTTGTGAATCAGGCCGCCGCAGGAATAAACGACATTGGGAACATACCCCTCTCTTTCGTCTTGCGCCGGGGATAGCAGGGGTTCCGAGAGTTGACCGATGATCTTGGATGGATCCTTTAAATCCAGAAGGACCACGCCGATAGAGTACTTACGCATCGGCCCGACCCCATGAGTCAGAAGTAACCACCCTTTTTCCGTTTCGATCGGTGATCCGCAGTTTCCAATCTGCGTGAGTTCCCAATAGAACATCGGAATCTTGAGTCTTTCTGCCGAACCCCAAAAATGCGGGTTGTCCGAATACATGAGATAAAGTTTCTCTCCGTCAATGCGCGAAATCATCGCGTATTTCCCTTTGATTCTTCGCGGGAAAAGGGCCATCCCTTTCGATTGCGAGAATTTTCCATTTATGGTGTGAACCTTAAATTTCCTAAAATCCTCCGTTTCCAGAAGTTGTGTGAGGATATGATCTCCATCGTAAGCGGTATAAGTTGCGTAATACCTACAACTGCCATCGTCATCCACAAAGCGCACGAAACGAGCGTCTTCGATGCCGTTGGCTTCAGAGGGAGAAACGGGAAAAATAACTCTTTCCGATAAGGCCGAATCTTCATCGAAATGAATCTCGTAATTGGAGCGCGTCAACAAGATCATTCGTCGCTCGAGTTCCTCGAAAAGGTCGTGCCTCTCTCCCGGGGCGGCGGCTTGGTTATCCTGGATCACGGCCATCAATTCCCGACTGGTGAAGCGATCGTTGAGACGGGTCGTGATTCCTTGGACAATCTCCTGTCCGGCGTCTCGTAGGGCGTTGTCGATCGCGGATGGGTTATCCGAAAAAGTCATATCGAACAATTTCAGAAAAAAAAGGTGCTTGTCGTAGTGGCGATCCGGGATGACACGCGCGGTCGCTGGAAACTGACCTCTCGATTCAATATCGACATTATTCCCTTCGTCGATCAAAGCGTTCCTAAACACAATCGAAGAAATATGACCCTCTCCAACTGCGCGAAGGCTGATGATCGTTCGGAGTTGATTCTCTCGGACGCCTGTTTGATCGGGATGCTGGACGATAGAAGGATTGAACAAGGCGGTCGATTCAACCGAGTATTCCATGGTCAGATAGGCTCCGATCAGGAGGTTTCGTTCTTCAGAGGCTCCTTGTTTCATGCCAAGGAGACTACAAACTCGCTGATAGTGACTGAGAAAGGTCTCGCGTATCGACTTGTGTCTTTGACCGAAATCTTCCTCAACCTGACTGAGGATTTCTCGAACACGTTCCTCGGACAGGGCCTGAATGCGGTCGACAATGTTCTGAGATCGTTGTTGGCTTAGAACCAACATGCGTGGAATGACACGGCTGCTGTCCGGGTTTAGACGGACAGGTTGTTTTCGAACAGTTGGATGGACTGATCGAGAAGCGTGTTGGGTGGACGAAGCGGGCAAGGGTTCTTACCTCCCTGATGACTTGGCGGTCGTATTCCACCCATGACCTTCTTTGAACCGGAAAGAATCGATAAAGGAATTCATGTCCACCATACGAAGGGTGGCTGATTATTGTCCTCTTTTTTCAGTCGATTGGCAAAACCCCCTCCCGGCTCCGGAGGTTCCTGATCAAAATCTGACTTTCTCGGGTGGCTTTTCAAGGATCGATTTACCTGAGATAACCACGGTGAGGGTGAGTCTTGTTCTTCTTAATCTACGCTCGGGCGTTAAGTCATTCTGGTCTAAGAATAAAGAGGTTTTGGACGAAGGCGCTGAAGGCAATGAGAAGGATAATTAAGGCTACCCTAACCGCTTCTCGATCTCTCCCCTCGCTAACTCATCACAACGGTTGTTCATTTCATCTTCGGCGTGTCCCTTGGTCCAGTTCCATTCCACATCAAAACTCTCGACCAATTCGATCAACTCCTCCCATTGATCCCGGTTCTTCACATCGGTTTTCTGGGAGGTCTTCCAGCCTCTCTTTTTCCAACCTGAGATCCAGTCTTTGATGAAGGCGTCGTGGATGTATTTAGAGTCGGTGGTGATGATGACTGGGTAATCGTTATTAGTGATCGCTTTCAAACCTTCGATAACCGCCTGGAGTTCCATACGGTTGTTGGTGGTGTCTGGGGCATACCCCGAAAGTTCCTTCTCATGTTGATTCCACTTGAGGATAGCCGCCCAGCCCCCCGGACCCGGATTTCCCGAGCAGGCGCCGTCGGTGTATAGAGTGATCACATCCTTATTTCCCAAGTTCGTCTTCCTTCACCGATGATTCTGGATTATCCGGAGCCATTATCACAACCACGTTCCCCTTTTTATGTCCCGTGTCGACATGACGGTGGGCCTCTATGATCTGGTCTAAGGAATAGATCTTGTCAATGACCGCTTCCAACTCGCCCGATTCGGTTAATTTCCGGAGGTAGACGAGATCCCTCGTTCGTTCTGCGGGCGGTCTCAATCCGGTGGCCGCGATCTTTGCTTTCTTACTACCGAATTGAGAGGTCCACAATACAAGAGGCAAATCCCAGGGATTGAAAGCCGCTTCGAGAAAGATTCCATTCTCCTTCAGTGAACCCCGGCATTCCGAAAAGGATGTCTTCCCTACCGTGTCGAAGATGATGTCATAGGTCTCGCTGGTTTTCGTGAAATCATCTTCCGTGTAGTCGATGACAGAATCGGCTCCCAGCGATCTCACCAAATCCACATTCACCATGCTGCAAACCCCGGTCACCTCAGCGCCAAAAGACTTGGCCAGTTGGACAGCGAAGGTGCCGATTCCTCCCGAGGCGCCGTTGATGAGAATTCTTTGCCCGCTTTGAATGTTCCCTGTGTCTCTCAGAAAAGGGAGCGCGGTCAGCCCCCCATCGCAAATCGCTGCGGCTTCTCCATAGTCAATGTTCGAGGGTTTGATCGCCAGCGTTCCATTCTCGGGTAGGCAGACATACTCGGAATGTGCACCGAATCCCTGATGACTCGTTCCAAAAATGGAATCCCCAACCTTGAATCGGGTGACGCTCTTTCCGACCGCCTCGACCACCCCGGACAATGAATCACCGGGGATCCGATTTTTGGGTTTGAAGAGGCCCGTAAAGAGTCTGGGGAAAAGGGATTCGCCTCTCCGAAAGATGC